>CAMWUP010000123.1 GCA_947177465.1 uncultured Lachnospiraceae bacterium | reverse complement strand
TGATTACTCTATTTCATATAAATTCATGTTAATCCTGATTCTTTTATTTGTCAATATATTTTTGAATTGTTTTGTACTTTATTTTGTCTTATTGTTTCAACCAAGCTGCCCCGAAAAATACTTTCCCATATCCGCCAGAAGGCGTAACACGGAAGGGTGCAGCTCTTTGGGAAAGCTCTCCATACAGCGGAAGGTCTCAAAATTAATAACGCCCTTGTATCTTATTTCACGCAGTCCTCGCAGAAAGCCTTCCCAGTCTGTCGCAACCGGATTCCAGCTCCGCGCAAAGGTAAATGGCATAGTATGCAGATCGCTTATACCGTCATTGTCATGAATATGAAGAATTTTCAGCCTGTCACCCAGTGCCACTACGGACTGATAGAGATTCTTTCCCAGTATATTGGCATGTCCTGTATCAAAACAGAAGCCAAAAAGCGCCTCGCCTGCAGTCGCATTTAACTCATCAATCCACGCTGCCGCTTCCGTGAAATCAGAGCAGACGCCTTCTGTCAGATGTGCATTCTGGTCCATAAACATATTTTCCAGACAAATGACAATCCCATATTTCTTTGCCAGCGGAATCAGCTTTTGGTACATTACCATGTTGAAGTCATGCTCTTCCTTTTTACTGCACTCATACGACAAAGTCACCGGATGCACCACCAGATACCTGCCACCCATGCGAGAACAGATATCCATACAGTTCTCTGTGATACGGAACATCTTTGCATTGACCTCGTCCATCCCCTTCTGCATCACCGGAAACGGAGCATGCATCTGTTCAAAGATAAGCCCGCAGTCTGCAGCCGCTCTCGCATGAGGTTCAAAATCCCTCCATACTTCTTCTACGTCTCTGTCCAATACCGCGTTTATCTTTCCTTGCTGCACCATGGTACAATGCAGATACTCGTCAAAATTAAAATCGACGCAGTCAAAACCCGCTTCTTTTATCCTGCGGTAGCCTGCTTCTATATCCCCCTGTATAATACTTCCTGTAGATTGTATGCCTATTTTGTGCATGATGATTCTCCTTCCTGTTCTATGATTTATCAATAATTGTCTTCTCTTCGTAAGCCGCAATCCTGCTGATATCCTTTACATACTCCTCTACCTTGGCGCGTCCTAAGTCGTTTAGCCGATTATAATATGCCAGCAGACGCTTTTCCATTTCACTCATTGCATTCTCCACATGGCAGACAGGTTCCAGGTCTGTAGCATTAATGTCCAAAATGCGGCAGATATGGTCAAGCTTTCCCCATGCCATGCCGTCGATTCCATGTGTCAGCGCACTGACTAATGTTCCGTGCGGAATCTCCGCTTCTCTGGCAAAAGCACGAATACTTGGATATTTCTGCAATATGATTTCTTTTAATTTCTGCGAACGTTCGTCCATATATATCCTCTTTTTTGTGAAACGACTTGAAAACGAAAAAGAAGTATGGTATACTCTGTTAAAAGGTGGTACTAAGATGTCCCACTTGTCAATGGATTAAGTTACAAAAAATAACCGCATCGCCTTGGCATAGGGGCGGTTATTTTTTGTCCTTATGACTTATCTTGTATACAAGACCTATCAGCGCTATGATAAACAAACCCAGTTGTATGAGCGTATCATATGTAACGTACTGCATAGGCATCCCCCCTTTCCCAAGGGGACAACCGTTCCCACTTCAATCAGTATATCATATTGTGTTTTTTATTTCAATCACTGTTTGTTTTTTCATTCTCTCGCAAAACAGACTTCTTTCGTCCCTGCTATTTTCGCTCCAATGCGCGACATGTTATAATAGGTAATCTGCGGTGTCAGCGCAATCCGGTCTTCTATCCACCTTCTATAAGCAATAAACATACTGTCTGCATACACAACGGTACCCCCGACGCCTTCTACCGGCAGCATATCCGCCGTGCCTTTTACTGTTCTGTCCATCGTTCCTTCCGCATGGGAGACGCCGTTCGGATATGCCAAATCCACGCCGACAAGGTATATGCTCCCGGCACCGAAGCGAATTGCCGCTTCTATTGCCAGATGTGTCACAGTCCCCCCTATCGCCCACGCTTCCTCACTTTCCGTTTCTTCATGAACGCCGGTCAGGGGGACCAGATATTTGTCTCCCTGATAGTTTGCGGCAAACCTCCAATATGCCGTCACGCCGAGCAGCATAGGCACGCTTTGGTCTTCCAGCCCTTCTATCTGCCTGTAGGTTCTCTCCTGCGGGTCCAAAATAGTGACGATATCCGGCACAATCCCATTCTCCATCAGCTTTCTAAATACGGTTCCAACGGCAATTATGGTTTTTCTTCCCTGATTCTGTCTTAAAAATTCTATATTATCGTCCAGAGACGGTCCTGCTGCAACAATGATAAATTCCGATTGGCTGTTTAAAAAGAGGCGGCTCAAGTCCGAGACCGGATGGCAGCCACTCCTCTTGTTGTTCCAATAATTCAGTTCACTGTCCCCGTGCAGCTTCTTTGGTGTGGCAAACTGCATATACACGTCTTCCAGTCTGCGGCGTACATCAGCCGTTTCACCATAAACCTCCGGCAGGAAAACATAGTATCCCATACCTTCCTTTGCCGCGCTCTTTAAAAAAGCCTCCGGCTTCTCAACCGTAACTATTTCCAGCTTATCCTTCGGAATCCAGTCCAGAACGCCGTAGTTTTTCGCATATTCCACCATTCTGGGGTCCTTCTCAAATACATGAATCCTAACCGTCCCTGCCGAAATGACATATAGCTGGTAAATCAGATAGCCAAGCCCCAGCCCCCAGATGGAATATTCCTTTTTTTCGGGTGTAAAAATATATTCTGCCAGCTTTCCTGCTTCCCACATGGGGTCAACAGCGCTGTGGAAATATTTATTGCGTTTTAAATCCTTCAATGTCAAAAAACCGGATGCACTGCTCTCAAACAGGAAGTCTCCTTCCTCATTTTCCACACAGATATCCCCGCCCCAAAGCCTTATTTTTTCCTCAAGCAGCGGCAGTATCCTCTTTTCTATCACGTCGCCGCGCATAACCAAATCGTTGTCAATGCCGGTAAATGTCTGTATTTCACGCCACAGCGCCAGTCCCTTTTCCCTATCCTGCTGCAGATATTCCTTACATACCTCACACAATGTCCGGAAGCTTTCATTGCATATTTCACCCATATGAAGCTCGTCATGGATTCTGGCATATTCCACTGCCAGCTTTAACCGGTATGCCAGTTCTGCCTCTTTATAAATCTCTTCTAAAAATGCTTCCGCCATAGCTTACCTCCATTGTATGTTGTCCTTTTTCGTGTCTTAACAGGACAACTATATCACAAAGGAAAAATACATTCCATAGCGGTATGCAAATTTTACATGGATTTGTCAAAGATTATTTGACTTAATTTAACAAAAAAACTATACTTGATGGTAGGAAAATATGATTTTTAGGACTATACCAGGAGCACGGATACATGAAAATATTGTTTTATGATATGGGCAGCTATACCTACCACGATTTTCTTTTTTATCTAAAAAAAGCAGGGCACACCTGCAAAACGGTATACTACCATTTTCCTGATAAATTCCACGACGACTTTTTTTGCGAGCGCTTTGCCGAGTATCTTTCATGCGAAGCCTACGACGTTGTCATCAGCGTCAATTTTTTCCCTCTGGTGGCACAGCTCTGTCACCAATACCATATAAAATATATTGCATGGTGCTATGACAGTCCGTTGGAAGAGCGTCTTTCGGACTATTTTCACTATGAAACCAACTATATTTTTCTGTTTGACAGGATAGAGGCGGCGCAGTATCAGGCTGCCGGCTATATGCAGGTGTTTCACCTGCCGCTTGCCGTCAATACCGACAGGCTTGACTCACTTGCCTTCAGCGCTTCCCAGATTACCGCACATTCTGCCGATGTGTCCTTTGTGGGCAATCTCTATGATTCCCCGCTTAAGACTCTGCTTTATGCGGCGGATGGCTTTACCAAAGGATATATCGAGGGAATCCTTCAGGCACAGCTCCGCATTTACGGCTGCTACCTGCTCGATGAACTGATTACGGAGGACTTGCTGCAGGCGGTCAACAGTTCTTTTCAAAAAATAGGGCAGACAAGCCTTTCTCTCAATCACCGCGGACTTACCTATGCTGTCGCCACCGAAATCACCCATTTAGAGCGAAGCTTCCTCCTAGAGCAGTGCGGCGAGCTGTTTGACACCCATTTTTATACGGCAAAGCCCTGTGACCTGCCCTATGTCAAGCTCTGCGGGCCTGTCAAATACGAGGACGAGATGCCCTGTGTCTTCCGGCACAGCAAATTAAATCTATGCCCAACCCTGAAATGTATCCAGTCCGGAATCCCTCTCAGGGCTTTGGACATTATGGGCGCAGGAGGCGTCCTGCTCTCCAACTATCAGCCTGAGCTTGCCGAATATTTTGAAGACGGAAAAGATTTGCTTTTATATGAAAGCATGGAGGATGCGATTGCAAAAACGGATTTCTATTTGAAGCATGATGAATTGAGAAGGCAGATTGCCCGAAACGGGTATGTTAAAGTCAAAAAAGAATTCTCCTATCCAAAACGGATAGAAGAACTCTTTCGTGCTGCCAAACTTGTTCCATAAAAGCCCTCTCTGCTGACTCTTACAGAAATAAATCCTCATCATCCATATAATAAGAAAACAGCATGTCTAAATTCACCTCTGTCTGTCCTTCATATAACAATGCTTTTCGGTCAAGCAAAACTTTATTGACATTTCCCTGTAGTCTCTCCTCAAGCAGGAATTTCTCATTATATTGACTGGCATCTAATGATGTCAAATCAATAAGAATAATTTTTCCTGCATTTTTGAACAAACAGATGAGCTTACCGTCTATGCATTTAAAATTCGGCAACATTTCTCCCAGCCAAAAAGCATACTTTTCACTTCCTATATCGTAAATACACCTTAACTCTCTTTCCTGTTTATCCAATACATATATTGCATCCATCGTATCGTAATTTGCAGAGAGCAAAAATAAGTTTCCTGCTGCATAACAAAGCCCGGCACAAACAGTAAATTCCGTGTCCCAATCGCTTTCACGCTTTATCTGATATCTGTCTACAGTGCCACACTTCTCATTCCAGCAAACAATATCAAGACTCTTTTTCATTGTATACCAAAAATTTTCTCCATCATACGTGATACGATATACCTCCTCATCAGGCAAATCAAAAATCTCTGTTGTATGCTTTGCAACATTGGTTACAAATAACCGGCTAGGGCTGCCTGCTAAAGAATAAAAGCTTTCTTCATCTATATTGCCATGTTGCAAAAAAACTACCTGCTGCACATTCCACCAATTCTCTCTCTCTATTGCATTTTCACGGACATTCCACCTCCACAGCCCATTGGTTCCTCTGTCTGGCAGCAAATATACATGCGCAGCGCTTGAAAAATAGTCCCATGTCCCCTGTTCAGCAACACCTTCAACATATTCTTTGTTTTCAAATTCATATGTATACTGCTTTTCTTCATCTATATCATATATATGTGCATACTGAGCAGAAGATGGAATAAAGAGAATCTTATTTTGTCTTTTTACACACCGCAAGTGCACATCCTGTTCGCTTCGGCCTATCCTATCAAACGGTACTGCTTTTTCTATTCTCCATTTTTCCCTGTCTACTATAACCAATGCATTGTAATTGGTATTAGCAAAGTAGAATTTTTTATCATCTTCCACAAAATCTGCAAAGCTTAAGAATGCCCTGCATTCGTTTATTCTATCTAAATTATCTGCAGCATTGTCTCCTCTGTCTTTTGTAAGAATAACTGGTTTGTCTGCATTTTGAAACGGCTGCAAAACAGCATTCATATCCCCATAATAAGCATCGCAGGATTTCACCGCCCTATCAGCATTGTCCGTCTCATCGCAGATCCCCCATGCCGCACTTTTATAATCATCCAATAGCTTCTGATATCGCTTTGAAAGCGCCTCTGATACAACTTTCAATCTTTCTGTCAGATTTCGCTGGGGACGCCACCACAAAGCTATGCTTTCTTGCACTTTCTTGAATTGTTTCAGAGTTTCTTCCAATTTGTCCACTGCTTTCTCTGCAGACACAGTAAAAGCAGACATATCATTTACATATAAGATTATCTTTTTATGCTTCCCGTCTTCTCTGATTATAATCTGCTCCCATTCTAAAGGCAAAGAACTATCTCCCGCCGGTATTAACGCAATATCATCGATTATCAGTCCAAACTTTTCCATCACCCTCTCGTCTTCGGACACCTTTTCTCTTAATACCTTTAACTGTCTTCCATAATATGGATAGTCATGTTTGCCCCCCCCTCTTTTGTAAAACATATATGC
>CAMWUP010000122.1 GCA_947177465.1 uncultured Lachnospiraceae bacterium | reverse complement strand
TCAGCGCCGAAAACAGGAATACGGCTCCTCCCAGCGCCAGCTTCAGCCAGACAAATTTCATGGTTTTCAAATACACATCTTTTGCTTTCAATTCTTTTTCCTCCATCATAATATTTTTATTGGTTGTTTATGGCATCATATAAAATGTCCAGGTCATCGTAATAATAAATGGTATCCTGATAAGAAATAAAAACATCTTCACAGCCGTCAAAAGCATCCTCACCTATTTGCGTCACACTTGCCGGTATTGTAACAAAATGCAGTTTTACACAGCCGGCAAAGGCATTTTTCCCTATCTCCGTCAAACCCTCCGGCAGCATCACACTATCTAAACTCTCACAATTTTCAAAGGCAGATTCTCCGATTATGACGGTCCCCTCAGAAAAAGCAAAAAATCCCAGTCCGCTACATCCCTTAAATGTATTTCTTTCTATTTTAGCAACACTGCCCGGAAATATAATGCCATCTACACCTACACAATTTTCAAACGCACTCTCGCCAATACGGTTTATGCCTTCCGGAAATGTGATCGCATCTGCACCGGCGCAATTTTTGAATGCTTCTGCACCAACTTCTTCTACATTTCCCTGTAACAGAATTGACTCTAAGCTTTCACAATTCAAAAAGGCGGCATCTCCTATTTTAACTAGAGTCTCCGGAAAATAGAAAACTCTCAGATTCCTGCAATCTTCAAAAGCGCCTGCTCCAACCTCTTCCAGATCGTCAGAGACGAGAACATTATCCAGACTGGTACAGCCATAAAAAGCGCCATCTCCAATTCTGATAAGATTATACGGAAGTGCAATCTCCGCCAGACTGGTACATTCACCAAAAGTCTCCTGTTCTATTTCAGTAATTTTTGACATGTAAAAATCAATCTCTTCCAGATTATCACATCCCCAAAACGCCCTGCTTCCGATTTTTCTCACACCAGAAGGAATCTCAAAGCCTGTCACATTAAAACAGCACGCCAAAGCACCGCTTTCAATTTCTATCACAGTTTCCCCATTGATTTCATTCGGAATTTTCACAACACCGTCACTGCCATAGCCAAAGGATACACCCAGATACCCGGCATCTGCCACTTCGTCGAGGCGCACCCCTCCATCCACTTCTGAAAAATAGAATACATCCTCCGGCTTTAGTTCGGCAGCTTCTTCGGATTCAGAATCCACGACATCCGGCGCAGAATTTGTATCAGCCGTACCGTTGATAACATTACACAAATCTTCCAGCTCATTAAAAGTATAAGAGACTCCATTATAGGTAACGGTAATATCATCACAGTTAAAAAAAGTCCATTTATGAATCTGGCGCATATTATCAGGAAGCGTTATATTGGATATTCCTGTGCATCCGCTGAAAGCAAACTGGCCAATCTGTGTCACACCATCAGGAATTTCGACACTTGTCAGCTTTTCACATCCTTGTATCATATTGTTTGCAATTTCTGTAAGATTGGCAGGAAATGTTATGTTTTCCAGTTCCGTACAATTCATAAACACTGCTTGTTCCATTTCCTTCACACTGTCCGGAACCACAACGCTTACCAATAAGGTGTTGCTAAACGCAGCTTCGTCAATCCTGACAACCGTATCAGGTATTGTGACGCCTGTCAGTTCCGCTTCATAAAAAGCCATAAACCCAATTTCCACGACAGGCTTACCTCCAATCTTTTCCGGTATATTGACCTGCCCGCCGCTGCCTAAATATCCTGTGATGCTTACGCCTCCCTGAACGTCAGCCACTTTAAAATCCGTTTCCGGCGCAAATTTGACGGTCTGCTTTTTTCCCCCACACGCGCAGACGAAAAGTGCCGCAAGGATTGCCGCCACGATAATGGCAAGTTTCCTCTTTCTCATTTTTATTCCTCCCACCAATACTTCGTAATTTTAACCGATTCTGCCATTTTTCTGGCATAGGCTTCAATTGTTTCTTTTGATATTGGATCCATCCCGGGATTGCTCAACGTGTCATTTATCACAATAATTGTAGGGTAAGAATGCTCTATTTGTCTGGTGTCTACACTATATGCCACAAAGTCACATTCCCGTTGTTCTCCATCATAAGTATAGGCATGTGTTCCTGTGTACTTATACATGGAAAATCCATTAATCTCCACTGGTTCCACTGTTTCGATCAGAAAATCAAAATCACTATACTGTTTACTGCGATCACTTTCCAACTGCTTGCAAAAATATGCCTTTGCAATAGTAAAAGTATTTTCTAAGGTATCTACTTCCAGATCAACATAATCTTCATCATATCCAGGTGAAAAAACCCCTATATATGCAGCATCCTTTTGATAAGCCCATCCATAAGAAGTCGGTTTTAATGACGGATATTCAAGTTCTATGCTAACTGAGTCCTCAGAAAAATCCACACTATATCCAAAATGATCTTCTACACCTATCCAATAAGGTAAAGTTTCCTCTTTGGTCTCTTCCTCCTTGGGTTTCGATGTCTCCTCTTCTTTCTCTTGCATAGTCCCTTCATCAGAACTATTCAGATTGTCCACCGTTCCTTCATTTGCCGTCGGTTGTCCGCACGCCATGAGGCTTATCATTATGGCAATTAAACACATAACAATTGATATTCCCTTTTTCATGCCCTTTCCTCTCCTTTCTGACGTAATAAAATTGCATTTGTATTTTATCACAAAAGAGGCCCGCTTTACCGTAATTGGCGTGAGCGGCGGGATTTTTGGTGTAAGCGGTCGCTCAGGCAAGGGAATAGCCTGCTCAACGGGCGTCCCTTGCTGCAAACCCAACGCCTCTCGCCCAAAACCCCGTCCCCTTTTCTTGACGAAGCAAAACGGATATGATAGAGTAAATCGTATGAAAATAGCAATTTGTGATGATGAACCCATATTTTTAAAAAGAATGTACAGCTATCTCTGGCAGCAGCCGGATTGCACTGTGGAATGTTTTTCTTCTTCCGATGCGCTTTTGAACAATTATAAATCCGGTGAACGCTATGATGTGCTTTTTCTGGATATTGTCATGCCCCCTGAAAATGGCATTGATTTGGCAAAAAATATCAGGGAATATGACCAGTCTGTTATATTGGTGTTTTTTACGGCGTATCTGGAATATGCGCCCGCCGGTTATGAGGTAAATGCTTTCCGCTATCTTTTAAAGCCTGTGACGGAGGAAGATATCCTCCGCGTTATCAGAGACATACGTGTGAAACTGGAAAATGCAACGCTTTCCATCAAAACGCCGGAATGTAACCTGCTCCTGCACATACAGGATTTACAGCATTTAGAAGCTGACAACAAAAACACCATCCTCCACTACAAAGGCGATATGATTACTCTGCGAAAGGGATTGAACGAGCTGGAATCTCTGCTTCCGGCATCCTTTTTCTTTCGCATCCACCGCAAATATATTGTCAATCTCGCGTATGTCAGAGAATTTGACGAAGTACATGTAACCCTTGACAACGGCAGAACTTTTCCTGTCAGCCGCAGAAAAATGAAAGAATTCCGCCTTGCAATCAAGGCTTATATTGAAGGAGTCCCACCACTATGATTGTTTTTTTGTTTCAGCTTGCCGTCAACCTGATGGAATTTTGGATACTGATTCTCCTAATGCAGCATATTTGTGCCGCCCATGTCAATTTAAATCGCAGAAGCGCCATTACCTGTTCCGCTGTTAGTTTACTTTTATCCGGACTCGCTATTCTGCTGCTTCCCGACAATATATGCTTCCTTGTCAGTATGCCCGTCTCCATTCTGCTGACTGTGCTTTTGTTCAGCAAAAAGAAGGGGACTGATATTCTGCGTTTTTTTCCCGCTGTCGCCGTTTATTTTGTGCTGACAATCGTTCCCGAGGTAATTCTCACGGAAATTATGCCCGCATTCAGAATTATGCTTCCTGTTTCTATCTATGAGGTATCGCTCATCAGCCTTATAACGGACGCCGTATTGCTTATTATATTAATTTTCTTACGTTATTTCCTCATTAAATATCAGTTCAGTCTTCATTTTAAAATGAGAGAAATTGTCGGCTGTATTGCCCTGCTCTTTTTTTCCTTTATTGACGTTGCCCTCATCGCGTGGGTAAACCATCGAGATTTTGCACCGGCTCTCCATTATATTTATCTGACCATTTTTATAGGCGCTTTTCTTTGCAGCATTGCCTACTATTTTTATGGTCTGTTTGCGTCCCGTGTCCAAATATACCAACAGTGTTTAGCCCGAAATGAAATAGAATACTTACAGTTGCAGTTGGAGGCGCTTCAGGATGTGAAAGAGAATGAGGAACAAATCAAAAAGATGCGCCATGACCTTAACAGCCATCTTGCCGTTATGAAATCGCTCTGTGAAGAAAAAAATTATGAGGAAGTCAGAAAATATACAGAACAGTTAAGTCATGACGCCGTATTTTCCGGCGGAAAGATACTGACCGGCAATCACATTTCTGACATGATTGTCAACTCAAAAATGACAACCTGTGAGGAATGTGGCATTACCTTTACTTTTGAAGGCTCCCTGACCAATTTAAAAAACATGGCGGCGCCCGATGTCTGCGGGCTTCTTTCTAACGCCTACAACAACGCCATTGAAGCATGCCTGCCCCAAAAGGATGCTTACATTCATACGAAAGTAAACACGACCCGTAATTATACTGTAATACAAATCACCAACTCCGTGGAAAAGAAGGTAACGATTCGCGGCAACCGTATTCCAACCACCAAAGGAGATAAGAAATCCCATGGCTATGGCATTGAAATCATGAATCAGATTGCGAAGAAATATGGCGGAAGCTGCTCTCTGCACTGCAGCAATACAGAATTTGAAGTGAAGATTGTATTATTAACTTAAGGCTGCACAGTCAAAACCGTGCAGCCTATATGGATAAAGCAAATTTCTTATAATCTCTTTAACAGCTCTTCTCTCTGCGCCTCATACCCTGGCTTTCCGAGCAGCGCAAACATGTTCTTCTTATAGCTCTCCACGCCGGGCTGGTCGAAGGGATTCACACCATTTAAATATCCACTCACGCCGCAGGCAAACTCAAAGAAGTAGAAAAGCTCTCCAAGGTAAAACTCATTAACCTCAGGAATCTTGACTAAGAAATTAGGCACCTGGCCGTCGGTATGCGCCAGAATCGTGCCGTTCATCGCGCTTTTATTAACAAAATCCACCGTCTTGCCGGCAAGATAATTTAAGCCGTCCAAATCCACCGGCTCTTCACCGATAATCAGCTCTTCACGGGATTTTTCTACGGCTAACACCGTCTCAAACATAATGCGGGAGCCATCCTGAATAAACTGTCCCATGGAATGTAAGTCTGTGGTCAAATCCACGCTTGCAGGGAAAATACCCTTCTGGTCCTTGCCCTCACTCTCACCATACAACTGCTTCCACCACTCGGAAACATAGTGCAGGCTTGGCTCATAGTTGGCAAGTATTTCAACAGATTTTCCCTTTCTGAGCAAAATATTGCGCAGCGCTGCATATTTTAATGCATCATTGTCCTCATAACCTGACTCAAGCGCATATTTTCTGCCGCTTGCCGCACCCTCCATCAGCTTGTCGATATCTGCGCCGCTGACTGCGATGGGGAGAAGTCCTACTGCTGTCAGCACGGAAAAACGACCTCCCACATCATCGGGCACTACAAAGGTTTCATAACCTTCCTCGTCAGCAACATGCTTCAGCGCTCCCTTTGCCTTGTCCGTGGTTGCATAAATCCTCTTTGCTGCGCCTTCTTTGCCGTATTTCTTTTCCAGAATCTCCTTAAATACACGGAAAGCAATGGCAGGCTCCGTCGTGGTGCCGGACTTGGATATCATATTGACAGAAAAATCCCTGTCACCCACAACATCCATCAGATGTTTAATATACGTAGAGCTTATGGAGTTGCCCACAAAGTAGATTTCCGGCGCTTTACGGATGCTCTTATCTACTACATTATAAAAGCTGTGTCCCAAAAATTCGATTGCCGCGCGGGCGCCCAGATAAGAGCCGCCGATACCGATTACCAGCAGAACCTCTGAATCCGCCTGTATCTTTTTTGCAGCCTCTTTGATTCTCGCAAACTCTTCTTTGTCATAATTGACCGGCAGGTCAATCCACCCTAAAAAGTCATTACCCGCACCGGACTTCGATACCAGCACTTCCTTGGCGTCCAATGTCTGCCGTTTCATTTTTTCCACTTCTTCTGCAGAAATAAAAGGACTTGTTTTCGCATAATCAAACGTTACTTTTGCACTCATTTTCCTTTCGCTCCCTTTCTTTGCCGTAAGACCGTTCCGCATCCGGCCTTTTTCCTGTAATCATTTTCAGTTTAGCATAGTTACTATGCCTATCTCTTATACACATATCCGAGCC
>CAMWUP010000121.1 GCA_947177465.1 uncultured Lachnospiraceae bacterium | reverse complement strand
GAGCGGGAGCGCGGCTCCTTGGAACAGTCTGACGCACGGGCGTCCCCCGCCGCATCCTGTGCCTAACCCGTAAAGAAAAAGTGCCGTGGTCCTTAAATCGTAAGCTTCCACAGCACTTTCGCACATTCTTTTTCTTTTGCAGACGTAACGCTTTAATTACTTCAATGTAACCTTTGCGCCAACTTCTTCCAGTTTCTTCTTGATTTCTTCTGCTTCTTCCTTAGAAGCGCCTTCCTTCACTGCCTTAGGTGCACCTTCAACAAGGTCCTTTGCTTCCTTCAGGCCAAGACCGGTAATTTCACGAACTACCTTAATAACCTTAACCTTTTCAGCGCCGATTTCGGTAAGCTCTACGTCAAACTCGGTCTTCTCTTCTACTTCTGCACCTGCGCCGGGGCCTGCTGCTGCAACAACAACACCTGCTGCTGCGGATACGCCGAACTCTTCTTCACAAGCTTTTACCAATTCATTTAATTCAAGTACAGTCAACTCTTTTACTGCATCGATAAGTTCCTGAGCTGTTAATTTAGCCATTTTCATTCCCTCCGTTAATGATAATTTTCAATAGTTGTTTTCGTCTCGGGCTTGCCGCCCGTTAAGCCTTCTTTGCGACAGATTATTCTGCTGCGGGAGCCTCTGCTTCTGCTGCAGGTGCTTCCTCTGCCGGAGCTTCTGCTTCTGCCGCAGGTGCTGCTTCTACCGCTGCTGCGCCGCCTTTTTCAGCTAACTGATTCATAACGCGTGCGAAGTTTGTGATAGGAGCCTGCAAGCTGCCAAGCAGTCTGGAAATAAGCTCTTCTCTTGCCGGTATACTTGCAATACTTGCAATGCCTGCTGCATCATACAGCGTTCCTTCTACTACACCGCCCTTGATTTCCAACTTGTCAGCCGTCTTTGCAAACTTTGCAAGCTCTCTTGCAGGTGCAGTTGCATCTGTGGAAGATACTGCCATCGCGCTGGGACCTTCAAGATATTTGGAGAGTCCTTCAAAGTCCGTATCCTTGAATGCAAAATTCATCATGGTATTCTTATAAACCTTGTAGACCACTCCGGCTTCCCTTAATGCTCGGCGAAGCTGCGTATCCTGCTCTACAGTAAGTCCTCTGGGGTCAACCAGCACAACGGACTGTGCATCCTTGATACGCTCGGAAATCTCCTGTACAATGGGCTGTTTTAATTCAACCTTTGCCATTTCTTTACCTCCTTATAGAATGTTGTGGGAATCGCTTCCCTGCCGAAAGGAGCTTTCTATAAGAGAAGCCCTCCTGAAGACAGGAGGGCAGAAAGTCTCAAATCCAAACTCTTTCCTCGGTAGGCGTATATTCTTACCCCTTCTTCCACTGCTCCCACACAAACGCCAAAATAGCTTGTGCGGTCTGCAACGCGGACTGCGGGACCTACTGTCTTCGGCAATATTTTAAACGGAAAGCAAAGCCTTCCTTTAAAACTCAGTATAGAATATCACAGGAAATCCCGCCTGTCAAGCATTTATACTGCCACAGGCGGTTTCCGTTTTTACAACTGTTTTTGTCTCTTGGAAAAATGCTGATTTCATCAGCGCTTCTTTTAGAACCTTGCAACGTTGACCTTTACACCCGGGCCCATTGTGGAAGTCAGTGTAACGCTTCTCAGATACTGCCCTTTCAATGCGGAAGGTCTTGCCTTTGTAATTGCCTCGATAAGCGCATCGAAGTTTTCCTGAAGCTGCTGCTCCGTAAAGGAAGCCTTGCCCACCGGCACATGAATGATGTTTGCCTTGTCGAGCCTGTACTCAATCTTACCGGCTTTGATATCATTAATCGCTTTGGTTACATCCATGGTTACGGTTCCGGCCTTAGGGTTGGGCATCAAGCCTTTGGGACCGAGCACCTTACCAAGACGTCCGACAACACCCATCATGTCAGGAGTTGCAACCACTACGTCAAAATCCAAAAATCCGTCGTTCTGGATTCTCGGCACAAGCTCGTCACCGCCGACATAATCCGCGCCTGCCGCCTCTGCTTCGGCAACCTTGTCACCCTTTGCAAAAACCAGCACCTTAACCGTCTTACCTGTTCCGTTGGGAAGTACTACCGCGCCGCGGACCTGCTGCTCTGCATGACGTCCGTCACAGCCGGTTCTGATATGCACTTCGATTGTCTCGTCAAATTTTGCAGTCGCCGTCTTCTTTACCAGAGCGATTGCATCTGCTGCCTCATAAAATGTTGTGCGATCTACCAGTTTGGCAGCCTCGCTATATTTCTTACCATGCTTCATTATAAAATCCTCCTATGGTTCCAACGACAGTCTCCTGTCTCCCAATTCTGTTTTCAGATGCTTTGCCACTATGACATTAATCTTCTACTACAATACCCATACTTCTTGCGGTTCCGGCTATCATACTCATAGCTGCCTCAAGGCTTGCCGCATTTAAATCCGGCATCTTCATCTCGGCAATCTCCTGAACCTTTGCCTTGGAGATAGTCGCTACCTTGTTCTTGTTGGGTACGCCCGAACCGGATTTGATATTACATGCCTTCTTTAAAAGTACTGCAGCAGGCGGAGTCTTTGTAATAAAGCTGAAGCTTCTGTCTGCATATACGGTGATGACAACAGGGATGATTACGTCGCCCTTATCTGCTGTCCTTGCGTTGAACTGCTTTGTAAATTCAACAATGTTTACGCCGTGCTGTCCCAGTGCAGGACCAACAGGCGGAGCCGGTGTTGCTTTGCCGGCAGGAATCTGTAACTTGATATATCCTTCTACTTTCTTTGCCATATGGCACCTCCTATAATGTGGTAGTTTGGCGTCCCGCAGTCATTTGTCCGAACCCGCAATCCTTTCCGCTGGTCAGAACCCTTTGACACTGCAGAACTCCCACGGTGCATTTTCAAAAAATGCACTTTCTTGCTGCCTATATTATCTGTCGGTTCGGGAACCTGTCCCGCCCTGCCAGAAAATACCTTTTTTCTGCTGTTTACAGCTTTCTTACTTCCGCAAAACCTATCTCGACGGGTGTTTCCCTGCCGAACAGTTCTACATTGATGGTGGCTGTCTGCTTGCCATAGTCAAGCTTCTGCACAACGCCGACCGTATCCTTCCATACGCCTGCAACAACCGCAATGCTGTCGCCCTCGCCAAAATCAATGGATACATTTTCCAGCTTGATGCCGAGCGGCTTCATCTCTGCCTCCGTCAGCGGCACAGCCTTGCTTCCCGGTCCCACGAATCCGGTTACGCCTCTGGTGTTGCGGACAACATACCAGGTATCGTCATTCATTACCATATTAATCAGAACATAACCGGGGAACATTTTTTTCTGCACCGTCTTTTTGGCGCCGTTCTTAATCTCCACAACATCCTGCAGGGGAACTCTCACTTCCAGAATCTCCTCCGCAAGATGCTTGTTGTTTTCAATGGTTTTCTCGATATTGGCTTTCACCTTGTTTTCGTATCCGGAGTATGTGTGCACTACGTACCAATTTGCCTCTGCCATACAATCCCCCCTGCCTACAATGATGTCAGGAAGTTCACGCCGTACTGAGCCGCAACATCAATAATGGCAATTATGACTCCTGCCACAAGTGAAATTGCAACAACCGCAACGGACTGCTTGAACATGGTTTTCCTGTCAGGCCACGAAATCTTTTTAAATTCAATCTGAACGTTTTTAAAGAAGCTCTGCTTCTTTGTCTTTTCCGCTGAATCTGCCATTGTCTCTCCTTTCCTGCCGGAAATTACTTGGTTTCCTTGTGAATTGTGTGAGTTCTGCAGAATCTGCAATATTTCTTGATTTCCATTCTGTCAGGATGTGTTTTCTTATCCTTCGTAGTGTTGTAATTGCGCTGTTTGCACTCTGTACATGCCAATGTAATTCTTGTACGCATTTTTCCACCTCCACGCGTTTTTTCCTGTTTAAAAATATGCATAAAAAAAAGACCTAAATCTCA
Source organism: uncultured Lachnospiraceae bacterium (assembly GCA_947177465.1). GTDB lineage: Bacteria > Bacillota > Clostridia > Lachnospirales > Lachnospiraceae > Acetatifactor. The sequence goes on along the minus strand of CAMWUP010000121.1, from coordinate 2,445 downwards.
TCTCGCCTAGCTACTATAACACACCCGGGCGCTCTCAGTCAACGCTTTTCTCCATTTTAATTATTTTTTTTGAAAAAGTACAGCAGCCGACTATTGCCCCGTCAGGAAAAAAGTGGTATACTATACGCATAAAAGTAGGTTTTTCTGCCCTTAATGCATATTATATAGAAAAGAATTTTATCCGCTGCAACGGATTACAGCGGAAATATGCGCCCATTTCAAGGACGAAAGGAGGGTTCCCGGTGAACAGCGCTATTCTGACAAATGTATATAATCATTATCTGACATCATATGCGCCGAAGAGCACAAGTACCGGCAGATACGACACACATAAAAAGAGTGAGCTTCGCAATGTATATGACTCTATTGTAAAATTGAACAAGGAATCCCCCTGGTATCTTGATACAAAGAACAGGGACACCCAGATATTTGCCATTGGCTTAAAGGAAGGTGCACGCGCGCTTCACAATACCATCGCCTCCATAGGCGGCCTGGCTGACACGCAGTCTTTGGAACAGAAGACTGCCTACTCTTCTGACGAGGAGGTTGTTGCCGCCACATTTACAGGCGACGTCAGGAACGGTTCCCCTTCGCCCACACTGACGCTTACCGTCAACCGTCTGGCTGCTTCACAGGAGAATATGGGGGCATACCTGACAAACGAGCGTGTTGCTCTTGAGCCGGATACCTATTCCTTTGACATTTCCATCAACGACCTGAACTATGAGTTTCAGTTCAATATAAATGAAGATGACACCAACAAGGATGTGCAGGAAAGACTAGTCCGCCTGATTAACAATTCCAATTTAGGGATTCATGCCCGCCTCGACGAAGGCGATACCCGCAGTTCTATCCGGCTCACTTCTGCCGCTACGGGACTGCCGGAAGGCAGACAGGAAATCTTCCGTATCTCCGATGACCGCACCAGCAAAACCGCAGGCGCAGTTGATTATTTTGGTTTAAACTACATTTCCAGGCAGCCGGCCAACGCTTCCTTCGTCTTAAACGGAGAGGAACGTACTGCTTCTTCCAATACCTTTACAGTGGGAAAGATGTTTGAGCTGGAGTTAAAGTCAGTCAGCGAGCCGGACACCACCGTCTCCATCGGCTTAAAGACGGATGTGGAATCTCTTACCGACAATATCAACACCTTGATCGGAAGCTACAACAGCTTTGTTTCTGCGGCTGCTTCTTACCGCCAAAGCCAGCATCTGAGCGGCCGGCTGGTAAGTGAGATGGGACGCCTTGCCCTTCATTATGGCACGGAGCTGGAGCAGATGGGACTACACCTGCAGTCTGACAGTACCATTTCCATAGACGAGGAACGGCTTTCTGAAACCGCTTCTTCTTCAGACGGCTCCTTTTCTCATGAGACATTGAAGAGCTTTACCAATGATTTGTTACAAAAAACCTCACAGGTTTCCATAAACCCCATGAATTATGTGGAGCGTGTTATGGTTGCCTACAAAAACCCGAACCGCAATTTCGCGAGCCCGTATATTACCAGTGCCTACAGCGGTATGATGTTTAACGGGTATTGCTAGGGAAATGCTGATTCAGGCGTTTCCTCTGAATGAGCATATCAAAAACTGCTGATACGCCGCCGCAGCGCGATGGTTTCAGCAGTTTTTTATTTTTCGGAACCAGTCTTATCCTGATACATAATATTTATTTATCAGCTCTCATCAATGTGCCATATGGCATATCCGTAACACCTCCTTTGTAATACCACACAGCAGGCTTGCATTATGCTCCGCATCATCTGCCATATCCGTCCGTTTCCACCCCTCTGCTTCCTTCAGATACGGAAGCTCCGGATATTGTTCTGACAGATATTTACCATATTGCGCATCGACACAGTAAAAGAACATGGCGATGCTCAATTGTTTTTCCAACTGTTTCTCGTTTGGAAGCGCATTGTCAAGCAAGATATGAATTTGCTTGCAGTCGAGCAGGTTATAGGCAATACTTCCCGCCAGAGTCCCCTGTTCAAACCCTAAGAGATTAAAGTCCACAAACAAATCTGCTTCCGCTTTCCTGATATTCTCAAGCGTTGCCGGATTTGCCGCATCCCATACGAAAACCTCCGCACCCTGATACTGTCGCTGCAGCTTTTCTTTTAACAACTCCACTGTTCTTTTTCGTATTCCCGAAAATGCATGTGCAATTAAAATTTTCACGGTCTTTCCCCTGTCTTTTTATATGTTCGATACGTTTCTTTGTCTTATTCTGCCTTTGCCTTGTTTTGATTTCACGTTGCACCATGTCCCGATTTATATTACAATAGCATCAGATTCTTACGATAAAATGGATGGACACATCAAAGGAGGATACACCTATGGAAACCAACAAAATGGAACAACTGGAGGCATTAAGTATTTTGGCTGATTTTAACGACCGCCTTCTCAAAAATCTTCCCACAATCATTGGCGAATTATCCGGCAA
>CAMWUP010000120.1 GCA_947177465.1 uncultured Lachnospiraceae bacterium | reverse complement strand
TATCGGCAATACAATTGTCGGGGACATATTAAAAGATGGCTTTGTATTAAATGAAGATAACCCGCTGCGAAAAGAATTATTTACTTTAGATGAAATTGATACGATTCGGAAACAGTATGGAATCAAAAGGGTTATTATTACACATTTAGAGGAAGACTGGGGAAAATCATATGATGATTATAGAGAATTGGAGAGAGAATTGCACTTAATACATTTTGCTTATGACGGATTGAAAATAAGGCTATAATCGGGGGAAGGCAAAAGTAAGCAGAGAAACTCTTGACAAGAAAAAGCGAAGCCATTATACTTTCTGTAAATGACATAGCTAAAGGTAAGAGTCTCTTATCCTGTGCGGATAGGGGATTTTTCACATAAAAGGAGCAGAAAGAATGAGTAAAATTATTTTAACAGGAGACCGTCCTACGGGAAGGCTTCATGTGGGGCATTATGTAGGTTCGCTGAGGGGCAGGGTAGAGCTGCAGAACTCGGGAGAGTACGATAAGATTTTTATTATGATAGCCGATGCGCAGGCGCTTACAGACAATGCGGACAATCCGGAGAAGGTCAGGCAGAACATCATAGAGGTGGCACTGGATTATCTTTCCTGCGGTTTGGACCCTGCGCGCTCCACACTTTTTATCCAGTCGCAGATACAGGAGCTTGCGGAGCTTTCTTTTTACTATATGAATCTGGTGACGGTGTCAAGGCTGCAGCGGAATCCGACGGTGAAGGCGGAAATTCAAATGCGGAATTTTGAGACCAGTATTCCGGTCGGCTTTTTTACTTACCCGATTAGTCAGGCGGCTGACATTACGGCATTTCAGGCGACCACCGTTCCGGTGGGGGATGACCAGCTTCCCATGATAGAGCAGTGCAGGGAAATCGTCCGCAAATTCAATGCGGTATACGGCGATACTTTGACAGAGCCGGAAGCATTGGTTCCCAAAAATGAAGTCTGCAGCAGGCTGCCGGGTACGGACGGCAAGGCAAAGATGAGCAAGTCTTTGGGCAACTGTATCTATCTGTCGGATAGTGCCGACGAGGTGCGCACTAAGATTATGAGTATGTTTACCGACCCCAACCATTTAAAGATTACCGACCCGGGTTCACTGGAGGGCAACACGGTATTTATCTATCTGGATGCGTTCTGTAAGGAAGAGCATTTTGGAAGATATCTGCCTGAATACGCAAATTTGGACGAATTGAAGGGGCATTACCAGAGGGGTGGTCTGGGGGATGTAAAGGTGAAGAAGTTTTTAAACAATGTTATGCAGGAAGTATTAGAGCCGATTCGGGTTCGCAGGAGCGAGCTGGAAAAGCAGATTCCGGATATCTATGAGATTCTGAAAAAGGGCAGCGAGACGGCGCGTGAGACGGCGGCGCAGACTATGGCGGCGGTAAAGGCAGCCATGAAAATCAACTATTTTGAGGATGCAGCGCTGATTGCCGAGCAGTCTTCCCGCTATAGTGAAAAACAGTAGGTGACGTTCATAAGCATGAAAATATCATGCTTTGTTGAGCCTTCGGTATTCCTTTGGAGTACAGCCGGCAATTTTCCGGAACAGCCGGTTGAAATTGGAAAGGTTTCTGAACCCGCATGCAAAGGCAGTTTCGGCGGCGGTTTTATCCGTTTGGGAAAGGATTTCGCAGGCTTTTTTAATCCTGAGCTGGGATAAATATTCAATTGCACCGACACCGGCTGCTTCCCGAAAGCGGCGCATGAAATAGCTTTTGCTCAGGCAGACGGTTTCGGCAAGCTGCTCTATTGTTATATTTTCAAAAAAGTTTTCATTCATATATGCAATCGCGGGACGAATCACTTCAATTCGGTGCGTGGCGTTTGGGGCTGTCAGGGAAATGTCTCCGTTTGTCTCTAAAAGCCAGAAAAGACGGAGCAGTTCACTTTTCATCAGCATATCGAGCAGCGGGGTATTGCCTTTGGCACAAGAGAAAATCGTTTCAACGGCAGTTCTGATTTCGTCATAACGGCTATGTTCTTTCGTTATGAGATTGTTCAGTTCAAAGTCTCCGCATGCAAGCGGCTTCAGACATTTTGCGGCGCAGCGGTTGTTTTCTGCTGTTCCTAGCATTTCGTGGCTGAATACAATGGTATCGTAAAGCTGCCTGTGATTTTGGTGCGGATAAACGGCATGCAGCATATTGGGCGGGATGATAATGATATCGCCTTCATGGGATATAAACTTATTATCCCCGCAGATAAATTCGGCGCAGCCTTCTATCACCAAATTAACTTCAAATTCGCCGTGCCAGTGAAGCGGTACATTTGCGAAATAATCGGGAATCAGAGATTTATAATAACTGAACGGCACAAGCTGCGAGCTGTGCTGTTTTTTTTCTTCAGATGCCACAATTGTATCCTCCTCGTTGGAAAATAGTATAGTATCATAAAACGGTAGTATTTTGCTTGATTTCCCTGGTTGATTATAGTATTAAATCATATAAAGGAACTATTTTCAAGTCTTAGACGAAGAAAGGATTATGATGATGAAAACAGGAAAACAGCCCGCGTGGCTTGACAACGCAATTTTCTATGAGATTTATCCACAGTCTTTTTGCGACAGCAACGGCGACGGGATAGGTGACTTTAATGGTATTATCGGAAAACTGGATTATATAAAGGGTCTTGGCTGCAATGCCATATGGATGAATCCCTGTTTTGCTTCGCCTTTTGGCGACGCGGGATACGATGTTTCCGATTACTATTCAGTTGCGCCGCGGTACGGTACAAATGCTGACTTGAAGCGTCTTTTTGATGAAGTCCATAAGCGCAAGATGCATATCCTCCTCGACCTTGTTCCGGGGCATACTTCCGTTGCGCATAAATGGTTTTTGGAATCGATGAAGGCGGAGAGGAACGAGTATACCGACCGCTATGTCTGGACGGATAGCATTTGGGAAGAACCACAGGGAATGGGCTGTATTCGTGGTATCTCTGACAGGGATGGTTCCTGTGCGGTAAATTTTTTCTCCCATCAGCCTGCGCTGAATTATGGGTTTTATAAACCGGATCCTGCTAAAAAATGGCAGCAGGCTATGGATAGCGAGGGGGCAAAGGCTACACTTGAAGCTTTGAAGGATATCATGCGCTTCTGGCTTAGAATGGGATGCGACGGTTTCCGCGTGGATATGGCGGGCTCTCTGGTGAAAAACGATGAAGAGAGTAAGGGTACAATAAAGCTGTGGCAGAATGTCCGTGAATTTCTTGACAGCGAGTTTCCTGATGCCGCAATGGTTTCCGAGTGGGGAGAGCCGGACAAATCCCTGCAGGGAGGCTTCCACATGGATTTTCTGTTACATTTCGGACCGTCACACTATAACGATTTGTTCCGGTGTGAAGAGCCTTATTTTTCAGATAGAGGAAGAGGGGACGTCTCTGCGTTTGTGGAAAAATATTTGGAAAATTATGAAAAAGCAGAAAAGAAGGGGCTTATTTGTATCCCCTCGGGAAATCATGATATGGACAGGATTGCCCGAGGAATACATGGCGATAACTTGAAAATTGCATTTGCCTTTTTATTGTCGATGCCCGGTGCGCCATTTATTTATTACGGCGATGAAATCGGTATGCGGTATCTTGAAAATCTGACCTCGGTTGAGGGAGGGTATAGCAGAACGGGTTCACGTTCCCCCATGCAGTGGGATGACACAAACAATGCGGGGTTCAGTGCAGCTCTGGCTGAAAAGCTTTACATCAAGACGGACGACAGTGTCGGCCGTCCAACGGTAGCGGCGCAGCTTGGCGATGAAAATTCTCTGTACAATGAGGTGAGGCGGCTTATCGGCATACGGCAGGAACATACTGCTTTGCAGAGCAGGGGAGAAATTGCATTTTTGTATGCTGAAAAAAATGCATATCCTTTTGCTTATTTGAGAAGCAGCGAAAAGGAAAAAATTTTAGTAATCATCAATCCGGCAGACAGGGAAACTTCTTTTGTGTGCGGATATGTCCCAAAAGAAAAGATATATTCTCTGGCAGGAGAGATTTCGGTAACTGACGGAAAACTTACCGTGCCGCCATGTTTTGCGGGATATTATGCGGTGTAAATCTTTACGCTGCTGCATAAAGAGAAAATAGGTGTTTACAACCTGTTTTATTTGTGTTACATTATTAGATGTGATTTTAGCCGATGCGCAGGTTTTGGACACTCCGACCGGACCTTGGTGTCAGGCGTTTAACAAGAAGGAGGATTTAACATGATTTCCAAAGAAAAGAAAACAGCAATTATCAACGAGTACGCAACGAAGCCGAATGATACCGGTTCACCGGAGGTTCAGATTGCAGTACTGACCGAGAGAATTCGCGAGCTGACCGAGCATATGCAGAAGAACCCCAAGGATCATCATTCCAACAGAGGTCTGCTGAAGCTGGTTGGACAGAGACGTGGTCTGCTTCAGTATTTAAAGGATAAGGATATTGAGAGATATCGTTCTCTTATCGGCAGATTAGGACTCAGAAAGTAATGATAAAATGCCGAAGCGGAGTGGGTCCGAAATTTTGACCTCTCCGCTTTTCATTGCTTTAGTAAGAAAAAGTGTTTTGCAACTGTTCATTCTTCAGGCAGGTTTTTATCCGAGACCGCTGAAAAGGGTATATGGTTTCCCGTGCCTTTTTCAGTAGTTTCGGAAGGCTTCCTGAAGCACCGTCCGTATCAGCGGACTGATAAAAAAGGAGAGTTATATGTACAAGACTTTTACAATGGAGCTGGGAGGACGTCCTTTAAGCGTGGATGTCGGCAGAGTGGGAAAGCAGGCGAATGGCTGTGCTTTTATGCATTACGGCGATACCACGGTGCTGTCCTGCGCAACCGCTTCAGACAAGCCCAGGGACGGCATTGATTTCTTCCCCTTAAGCGTAGAATATGAGGAGAAGATGTATGCTGTCGGCAAGATTCCCGGGGGCTTCAACAAGAGAGAAGGAAAAGCAAGCGAAAACGCAGTGCTGACCAGCCGTGTGATTGACAGACCCATGCGTCCGCTTTTTCCGAAGGATTACCGCAATGACGTGACGCTCAACAATATGGTTATGAGCGTAGACCCCGCATGCCGTCCTGAGCTGGTAGCAATGCTGGGCGCTGCGATTGCAACCTGTATTTCCGATATCCCATTTGACGGTCCTTGTGCCATGACGCAGATGGGACTTATTGACGGAGAGCTGATTGTCAATCCTTCACAGGAGCAGTGGAAGACAGGAGATTTGAATCTGACCGTTGCCTCCACCAAAGAAAAGGTGATTATGATTGAGGCGGGCGCCAATGAGGTTCCCGAGGACAAAATGCTGGAAGCCATCTATAAGGCGCATGAAATCAATCAGACCATCATAGCATTTATAGAAAGTATTGTAGCTGAGGTTGGAAAGCCGAAGCATACTTATGAAAGCTGTGCAATTTCGGAAGAGCTGTTTGCGGCGATAAAAGAAATCGTACCGCCTGCGGAGATGGAGGTTGCCGTATTTACGGATGACAAGGAGACAAGGGAAAACAATATTAAAGCAATTACCGAAAAGCTGGAGGCGGCATTTGCAGAAAATGAAGAGTGGCTTGCTCTTTTAGGGGAAGCGATTTACCAGTACGAGAAGAAGACTGTGCGCAAGATGATTTTAAAGGATCACAAGCGTCCCGACGGTCGTGAGATTACACAGATACGTCCTTTGGCAGCGGAGGTTGATTTGATTCCCCGCGTGCATGGTTCCGCCATGTTTACGAGAGGTCAGACCCAGATTTGTAATGTATGTACGCTGGCGCCGCTCTCAGAAGCACAGCGTGTAGACGGACTGGATGAAAACGAAACCTCCAAGCGGTATATGCATCATTATAATTTCCCTTCTTATTCCGTGGGTGAGACGAAGGTTTCCAGAGGACCGGGCAGAAGAGAAATCGGACATGGCGCATTGGCGGAGAGGGCTCTGATTCCGGTATTGCCTTCCGAGGAAGAGTTCCCTTATGCAATCCGTACTGTTTCCGAGACGTTTGAGTCCAACGGCTCGACATCCATGGCGTCAACCTGCGCATCCTGTATGTCCCTGATGGCGGCAGGCGTTCCTATTAAGAAGATGGTTGCAGGTATTTCCTGCGGACTGGTAACAGGTGATACAGACGATGATTTTGTACTGCTCACCGATATCCAGGGGCTGGAGGATTTCTTTGGTGACATGGACTTTAAGGTAACTGGTACGACTGAGGGCATTACCGCAATCCAGATGGACATCAAGATTCATGGTCTGACAAGGCCGATTGTGGAGGGTGCCATTGCAAGGTGCAGGGAGGCAAGGCTGTTTATTATGGACACTTGCATGAAGCCCGCCATAGCAGCGCCCAGACCGGAGGTTGGTCCTTTTGCACCCAAGATTATCTCCATTCAGATTGACCCTGAAAAGATTGGGGATGTTGTGGGACAGAGAGCTAAG
>CAMWUP010000119.1 GCA_947177465.1 uncultured Lachnospiraceae bacterium | reverse complement strand
ATACGGCGACCACCGAGATCTACACGTAAGGAGTCGTCGGCAGCTTCAGATGTGTCTAAGATTAATTTATTGAGGTAGGCGGCACCGTGGGCGACATCGAGAGCCAGCCCTTCCTTGAGTCCATCCGCCAGTTTCAGCATGAAGTGGGACATGACAACGCTATTTTGATTCATGTTACCTTGATTCCCTACCTGAATGCTTCTCAAGAACTAAAAACAAAACCTACTCAGGCAAGCGTAAAAGACTTACAAGGTATGGGAATCTGGCCTGATATTATTGTCTGCCGCAGCGAACATCCGCTTGAGCAGGATATTAAGGATAAAATTGCCCTGTTCTGTAATGTTCCCAACAATCACGTACTTCAGAATCTGGATGTGAAGCATCTGTATGAAGCGCCTCTCGCCATGGAAAAAGAGCATTTGGCGCAGGTGGCCTGTGAATGTCTTCGTCTGGAATGTCCCGCCCCCGATTTAACTGACTGGCAGGAAATGGTGGAGGACTTAAAGCATCCCACCGACGAGGTAACGATTGCCCTTGTGGGCAAATATGTCCAGCTTCACGACGCTTATATCAGCGTGGTAGAGGCCTTAAAGCACGGCGGCATCACCAATCATACTACCGTAAATATCAAATGGATTGATTCCGAAACCACAACGCCCGATAATGTGGAGGGTCTTCTTGCCGGTGTGCATGGTGTTTTAGTTCCGGGCGGCTTCGGCGCCCGCGGTATAGAGGGCATGATTTGTGCCATCCGGTACGCAAGAGAGAGTAATATCCCTTTCTTAGGAATTTGTCTTGGCATGCAGCTCACTATCGTAGAATATGCGCGCAATGTAGTCGGTTTTAACGATGCGCACAGCATAGAGATTGATTCCGGCACAACGCATCCTGTTATCGCCCTGATGCCGGACCAGAGCGGCGTGGAGGACATCGGCGGTACCCTGCGGCTTGGCGCATATCCCTGTGTACTTTCCAAGGAATCCCTTGCACACAGACTTTATGGCAGCGACACCATCTCTGAACGTCACAGGCACAGATACGAGGTCAATAACGATTACCGTGCCGCACTCACAGAGCACGGTCTGAAGCTCTCCGGTACCTCCCCCGACAACCGTATCGTGGAAATGTGCGAATTGACAGACCATCGCTTTTATATTGCAACACAGGCACATCCGGAACTGAAATCCCGCCCCAACAGACCGCATCCTCTTTTCAAAGGGCTCGTGGCGGCGGCGCTGCAGTTTAAAAAAGAGGTATAATACTTTTAACGGCAAAATAGAGCAGGTACCGGCTTACGCCAGTATCTGCTCTATTTTTTCCTTCAACTGTGCCGCACTCATGGCGCCAATACAGTTTCCTGCCACCTTTCCATCTTTGAAAACCAGAAAAGCCGGAATATTAAACACTCTGTACTGTGCTGCCAGCTCTTCCTCTTCATCCACATTCAGCTTTCCTACCTTAAGCTTCCCTTCCATCTCTTCTGCAAGCTTCTCCACCACGGGAGCCATCATCTTGCAGGGACCGCACCAGTCCGCATAAAAATCAACCAGTACCGGCAGGGAGGATTGTAAAACCTCTTCCTCAAAATTCTGCTTTGTAAATTTGTATTCCATCACACACCATCCTTTCTCTTTCATAATTTATAATGTCTACAGTAATGTAGTACTGCACGCTTCCCATCTGCCCGAAAAACCTTATTGCCTTAGTGTTCCCTTATAACCGCTTCGGCATACACTTTATCTTTGCTATGCAGCCGTTAAGGAATTGCAAAAGTAACAAATTCTGACGTCAGCACATGGTTCATTGGCCCGTTATACCGCATATAAAGCTTATACTCAGGATTGTATTCCCGCATCAGCTTCGGAATCTCATATATGTGGTGATTATTATGATAAGAGCAGACTGCAAGCTTGGGCTTATCCTCCCGAATGTGCCGTTCTGCACCTTTCAGCGCCTCTACCTCACTGCCTTCAATATCCATTTTAATAAAAGTAACCGGCTCACTGATATCATCATCTAATTTTACCATTGGGATTTCTTTATTTCCCTGTGGATTAACCGTGTTGCTGAAAGAGTTGCCCTCAAAGTCTGTCATATGCACACTTCCGTTCACATTCCCTGCTGCCACCTGCCGGTATACAATATTATCAAAGCCTTCCAGTCTTTTCTGCAGCTTTTCCATAGACGATGCGGTCATTTCATAACAGTAAATTCGTTTATAAACTCCAAAATTATCTATAAAGGAAAGCGTGGAATCTCCATTATATGCTCCCAGGTCAACCAGACATTCTCCTTCATTACAGCTTAAAATATCAAAATCATAATAATCATCAAAATTGTTCTCTTTTATAGAACTTTTATATTCATCATCAAATGTCAGCCAATATCTTAGAATTCCATAGAGCACTTTTTTAGAACGATAATCTGCCAGATTGTCATACAGCCAGCGGAAATCCTTCAAATGGCTTTTTATTTCATGGACACGATTTGTTATCAAATTGATGTCGCCGTTCTCCAAATCCAGCGTTCCCCAAAAATGAGCATAATTATTATATATTCTTTTCATATTTTCATAATAATTTCTATCGCTCTGCCTGATTCTTTCGAGACATACAGCCGCCTCTTCCGCTAACACTTCCTCACCTGCAGCCGCAACATGGGAGAGAAATACATGAAAATCATAATCAATTTTTGTGGGAAGCGCTTTTCTGCATTGTACCTCTCCAAACAGTTCTCCCAGCCACCGTTCATATTGTTCTTGAAAAGAAACGGCATTGTCCTTGCACTCCTCAAGAAAAATATCCGGCAGCTTTCTGCAGCCAAAGACCTCCTTATTCACTTCTTCCACTGTATTTAATATCTCTCGAATCAGACCGCCATTTACATTTTGGGGCTGCTGAAAGACAAGGTTTATTTTTTGCAATGACTTCAGTATATTTTCCAGTTGTGCTATTTCCTGCCGCATCACACTTTTCCTCTTCTGTATATCACATATTTGCAGATGGGATTCCCCATTGTGGAAAACTTTTCCTCATACTCCGTCATCACATTGCCTTCGCGCATATCGGCATCATTGTGTAAATCATAGGTGATTTTCTCTGCCGTCCAGCAGGTCTTTGCAAGCTCTTCCACCGCAAAATCAAAGAGCGCCCTGTTATCTGTCTTAAATTCAAGCCGCCCTTCCTGCTTTAAAATAATGTCATAGCGGTTTAAGAACTGTTCCGAAGGAAGCCGCCGTTTGGCATGTCTGTCCTTGGGCCATGGGTCGGAAAAATTCAAATATATCCTGTCCACCTCACCCTTGTCAAACACCTCCAAAAGCTCCTCTGCATCCATACGGATAAACAAAAGATTAGGAAGCTCCTCTTCCTCTGACTTTTGAATGGCTCTGAGCAGTACGCTGGAGTACTTTTCTATACCGATATAATTGATATCAGGATTCTGCTTTGCCAGCGTGTGCAGAAATTTTCCCTTTCCCATACCAATTTCAATATGTATCGGATTGCCGCTGCCAAACTGCTCCCGCCACTTTCCGCGCAGCACCTTTGGCTCCTGTATCACAAAGCGGCTCTCTCCTATCATCTCGCGGGAGCCGGTAATATTTCTCAGACGCATATTTTATTTCACCATACTCTTTCCTTATAATGCTTTAGTATATCTCATTTTCCGGCAAAAGAAAAGTTAAAAAATTAGTGCTTTGGCTTTTGGGAAAAATAGTGTATGATAAATATGTGACAAGCGCCAAATGCGCCGTCGATACCATGGCAAATTTTGATACGAAAGGTTGTTGTGCAAATTGTACAGATTTCATCATAAAACCGTTGCTTTCTTATCCGCTCTCGCAGTCCTCTGCCTATGGCTTTGCAACTGCCGGACAGTATATGCGCTGCCCGTTCTTCCCGAAGTGGAAGAGCGTACTGCCCTCCCCATAGAATCCAATGCTATTGAAGACTGGCCGGAAGGTCCTGTTATCAGCGCCCAATCCGCCATTTTAATCGATGCGGAGAGCGGCGTAATCCTTTATGCCAAAAACATACACGAGCCGCTCTACCCGGCAAGCACAACCAAGCTCCTGACCTGCCTGATTGCCCTGGAAAACTGCTCTTTGGACGAAGTCGTCACCTTTTCCTATGACGCTATTTTTGATACCCCCAGAGACAGCTCTAACATTGCCCTTGATGTGGGAAACGAGCTTACCATGGAACAATGCTTAAATGCCATACTGATTGCTTCCGCAAACGAAGTTGCTTTTGGCGTGGCAGAGCATATCACGGGAACATCATGGCAGGATTTTGCCGTACTGATGAATGAAAGGGCGGCAGAACTCGGATGCGTGGATTCCAATTTCGTGAATCCAAACGGACTGCCTGACGACAATCACTATACCTCCGCCTACGATTTGGCAGTTATCGGCCGCGCTTTCTTTGCCAATGAACTGTTATGCCGGATATCCTCCTCCACGCGGCTGGAGCTTCCTCCTACAGACAAGCAGCCGAAGCACATTATAGAAAATGCCCGAAATCAGATTTTACCCGGAAGAACCTATGCCTACGAATATCTGGTAGGCAGTAAAACCGGCTATACGATAGCGGCAAGGAGCAGTCTGGTTTCCTGTGCCGAACGGGACGGCATGAAGCTGATTGCGGTCGTGCTGGCAGACGAAGCACCCAGTCAGTATACCGACACTATCGCACTTTTCAATTATGGCTTCGGCAATTTTGAGCGTCTCAATGTCTCAAAGACAGAAACCCGGTTTCAGATTGACAACGCCGGTTTCTTTTACAGCAGCCATGATATTTTCGGCAACTCAAAGCCGATTCTCTCCCTCAACACAGCAGACTGCATTATCCTTCCCAAAACGGCTTCCTTTGCAGATGCCGTTTACTCTATCTCTTATGATACAGAAGAAGAAAATACGGCGGCAGTCATTACTTATACATATCACAACTGGTTTGTCGGTTCGGTATCCGTGGATTTTGCAAAGCAGCCGGAGAGCCCCTATAACTTTGAATCCTCGCCGTCAGACGCCTCAAAGGAGTCCCATTCCAACGGGCAAAGAGTCATCTTTATCAATATTTTTAAGGTTCTGCTCTGCATTGTCGGCACCGCAGGCGCCATTATCCTCATCATACTGCTCCGCGCTTTTCTGAAAAGCTACCAGTTTTCCACCAGAGACCGCCGTGGACGCAGACGCTGGCTGCGCGCACGCCGCCAAAAACGCAATCGCTATCAAAAGCTCCGCGCACGCCGTATGGAAGAGCTGGAAGAAGAACGCGAGCTGGAAGAAGAACGCCGGAAAAGAATGGTCAGAAAGGCAAGAAGGGCAAGGAAATACAAAAGAGCCAAACACCCCAGCCGCTTCCGCGATTATGATTTCTAATTTTCCTCTGTCAAGACCTCCGGATGCTTCTTTTTATTACGAAGCATTTTGGCATGCTCCTTTATCAGACGGATTTCCTCCCTTTCACCCGTTGTAATCAGCTTTGTGGTCTTTATGACATAAACTCCTGATTTCTCCGCCTTTTTGATGCGCAGCTTGCCTTTCATAAAACCATGCTTATTACACTTTGCCACACAATAAAAATTTTTTCCGTTTGGCGTAAACCAGCGGATTACTTTTCTCAAACTTTTGTGGCATAAATAGCATTTGGTACTAACGACCTCTTTGTCCTCCATTGCTGCCTGTTTATCCGGAAATATGCGGAAAATACTTTTCGCATAGCCTTCAAAAACCACGTGTACCTCCTCCTCCTTTGTCCTTGGCGGATGATACACATCATAGGAATAATTTTGATAAAAGCGCTCCGGTACTTTTGCCAGCACTTTTCCTGCATAATAAGCATCGCTGAACGCCCTGTGAAACGGAATATCCTTTTCAATTTCAAGAAAATCCACCGCCGCTTCCAATGCACAGCGGCTTTTTCCGTCATCATACGCCAGACTGAACAACTTTTGCACATCCAAAAAACGAATGGGACCATCTTTCAATGCTTTCATGCCATAATACTGCATATTGCTCTGCAGCTCAGATAAATCCAGCGGTCCCCATGTACAGAAAACATAATCCTCCCCACACCATTCGAGAAAATCTGACATAACCTCCACAAATGGCTTCCCGCTCTGCAGTTCCTCCATCTTCACATGAAGCAGCTTTTTGGCGACATGATGAAGCTTTCGGTATATCTGCGGCTTTATCAGTCTGTTGAACTCTCCCGTAAACACCCGATTGCCATCCAGACGCACCGCTCCGATTTCAATGATTTCAAAATTGGGCTGGTTTCTTCGTTTTTCTTTCTTTTTCTTATCCATGCCCTGATTCCATTCTAAATCCAGTACAACATAATTCATTTTTACTCTATGCCTTTCACCCTTGAAGCTTCCCTCAAAACTCTGCAGCTGAATCTGAGGACTGCAAAACCTAATTCTCCAAAGC
>CAMWUP010000118.1 GCA_947177465.1 uncultured Lachnospiraceae bacterium | reverse complement strand
GTATAAGAGGATACCTTCGGGCTTCACATAAGAAGCCGCCTGCCTGACGATTGCCTTCTGCAGTGCCGTCAGCTCTGACAGCGATTCTTTGCTCTGCCTGTACTTAATATCCCGCTTCTTTCCCATAACCCCCAGTCCTGAACAGGGAACATCCGCCAGCACCACGTCCGCGCTCTCTACTGCATCCTCGTCAAAGACAGCAGCGTCCCACACCTTCACGTTTACGTTGTCCAGCCCCATGCGGGCAATATTTTCCGAAATTCTGGCTGTCTTTCCTTCTGTGACATCCCGCGCTTCCACCCTGCCGTCCGCACCGGCATATTCCGCAGCAAGCATAGTCTTTCCGCCCGGAGCCGCACATACATCCAGAACGGTATCTCCCGACCTTATGCCTGCGGCCGCAACTGCCAGCATGGAGCTGGCATCCTGCACGGTAAACTTCCCTTCCCGAAAGCCGGGCAGATAAACAATATTGTCGCAGTTTTCCAAATAATATGCCTGCTTTACATAGGGGTGCCGCAATACCTTGACCCCTTTCTCACACCAGCTCTGTATCAATAATTCCCGCTCCTTCTCAGTAAGCCGCGCGGCAAACCGGATTGTAACGGGACGTACCGCTAAAAGCGCCGCCAAAAGCGCTTTGGTTTCTTCATAACCGTATAAGCTTAAAAAATGCTCCACTATCCACTCCGGCATGGAAAAAGCCACGGAAAGAAATGTTTCCGGCTCCTTCTCCTCCGAAGGAAGCCCTGCTTCTCCCATGGCGGCAAGCTTCCTCAGCACACCATTGACAAACCCCTTCAGGCTGACGAACTTTCTCTTCTGTGCCAGCTTTACGGCTTCATTGACTGCCGCGGCATCAGGCACACCGTCCATATAAAATATCTGATAAGCGCTCATGCGCAGCAGATTGCGGATAAGCGGCTTCATCTTTTTTACCGGCACGCTCGCCACCTGATTCAGCCTGTAATCCAACTCTATCCGCCGCTCGATGGTTCCCTCAAACACCCGCTTGATAAAAGCCTTTTCCTGTGCTGTCAGATAATCATATTTTGTGAGGACATCAAAAACAAGCCTGTGTGAGTACGCCGCTCCCTTTTCCTCCTCCAAAAGCATGTCCAGCACAATTTCCCTTATATTTTCCGCCATTCTGTTCCCCTTCTCTTCTTCTCACTCTAGTCGTTCCGCCTATTGCCGCCGAATAAAATCATCAGACGAAGAAGCTGTAAAAGAGCTGCCGCCGCACCCGCCACATAGGTCATGGCCGCCGCAGTCAGAACCTTTTTGGCCCCGGGCTGCTCGGCAGGTGAAAGCATTCCGCTGATTTCGATGTTCTGCAGCGCTCTCGCAGAAGCGTTAAACTCTACCGGCAGGGTAACAAGCTGAAATATCACCGCAACCGCAAATACCCAAATGCCGATATTGATTAAGGTCTGATTAAAGCTCAAAAGGATGCCCAGAAAAATAAGGGGCATACCAATATAATTCGCAATGGAAACGACAGGCGCCATCGCAGTGCGCAGCTTAAGCGGCGCATACGCCTCCTGATGCTGCTTTGCATGACCGCACTCATGTGCCGCTACCGCCACAGCCGTCACCGTTGCGTAATTGTAATTTTCATAGGAAAGGCGTACCGTCTTTGTCCTTGGGTCGTAATGGTCACCGCTGCCCTTGGAAAGACATTCTACCCGCACATCATAGAGTCCGGCATCCCGAAGGATTCGCTCCGCCGCCGCAGCGCCAGTCAGCCCCCTCGTATTTCCTTGCCTGTGATATTTTTTCATGGCGCTGTTCACCCATACACCGGTCAGCATACAGAACAACGCGCCCAGAATCACCAGCAGATAGGTTGGCTCAAAATAATAAGAATAATAATAGTACGGCATATTTTACCTCCCTTCCAGAACGGTTCCCTGTCCGATTTCATTGCCGAGAAGAAAGTCGCGCGTGCTCATCCGCTTCTTCCCCTCTAACTGGAGCGACAGTATCCAGAGCGCTCCTTCTTTGCACTTG
This sequence comes from uncultured Lachnospiraceae bacterium, assembly GCA_947177465.1. Taxonomy (GTDB): domain Bacteria; phylum Bacillota; class Clostridia; order Lachnospirales; family Lachnospiraceae; genus Acetatifactor. The sequence goes on along the minus strand of CAMWUP010000118.1, from coordinate 4,428 downwards.
ACGGCAAAACGGTTCTTTTCCACCCTGATAACAGTCCCGGGGGCCGCTTCCTCTGCATATTCGGCGGCTTCGGATAGTTCTCCATCCCTGCAGACGCTGCTCTCCCATATCTTAAGCTGCTTCCCTTCCCAGAAGGTAAAGGCGCTCGGCCAGGAATTTAATCCCCGCACAAGCCTTTCCAGCTCCTTTGCGCTCATGCTCCAGTCGATTCTGCCCATGTCCTTATGAATCATGCCGGTATACGTCGCCTTCTCCTCGCACTGCGCTGTCGGCACAAGCTTTCCTTCCGAAAGAAGCGCAAGCGCTTCCGTGATAGCCGCCGCGCCCAGCACGGCAAGCTTTTCAAAAAGGGACTCTCCCGTCTCCTTTTCATCAATCTTGATTTCCCGCTGATATAAAATATCTCCTGTATCTATTCCCTCATTCATCTGCATAATGGTAACGCCGGTTTTTTCCTCTCCGTTTATTACCGTCCACTGGATAGGGCTTGCCCCGCGGTATGCGGGAAGCAGCGAGGCATGGATATTCAGGCAGCCAAACCGCGGCATATCTAAAATTTCCTTTGACAGTATCTGTCCGAATGCTGCTACAACAAAAACATCCGCCCCGTAAGCTTTCAGCGCTTCCACCGATTCAGGCGACTTGACGCGCGTCGGCTGTAAAACCGGAATTCCCGCTTTTACGGCGCACTCCTTTACGGGAGAACACACAGGCGTTTTGCTCCGTCCCTTTGCCTTGTCAGGCTGCGTCACCACAGCCATTACCGTATGATTGCTGTCTAACAGCGCCTGTAAAGCGCCTGCCGCAAAATCCGGCGTCCCGAAAAATATGATTCTCATTCCTCGTATGCTTCCTCCTCTTCCGGTTCTCCCACATCCCGCAGTCCGCCTTCTGCTTTTTCCACATAAAGATGCCCGTCCAAATGCTCCAGCTCATGGCAGATGGCACGTGCCAAAAGCTCTGTTCCCTCTACCTCATAAGGCTTCATGTCGATATCAAGGGCTACCGCTTTCACATAATTGGGGCGGGTTACAATGCCGTATTTGCCGGGCACGCTTAAGCATCCCTCCTGCCCTGTCTGTTCCCCGCTCATCTCGACAATGCGCGGGTTTATCATCACATAGGGGTCCTCGCCTGTCACATCGATTACCACAATTCTCTTCAGCACGCCCACCTGCGGCGCAGCCAGCCCCACGCCGTCCGCCTCGTACATGGTATCCAGCATGTCTTCAATTAGCTCCTTCGTCCGCGGCGTCATCTCCTTTACCTCTTTGCAGGTTTTGGTTAATACCGCATCTCCGATTTCTCTGATATTTCTCAGTGCCATTTCTTATCCTTCCCTTTCTGTACAGTCTTCTCGTAAGCATCATTTAAAATGCATTGACAGGATTAAAATCAATCTGCAGCATCTCGTTTTTCAGCTGCATGCCTAACGCCTGTTCCTCTATTTTATCTTTCACTTCAATCAGTTTACCATAATTTTCATGTTTTACATAGAATACAAATCGAAAAATATCGTTTACCCTGCCGACAGCCGCGGGAGCCGGTCCGATTACCAAAAGCCGCCTGTCCGCACGCTGCGTCATATCCTGAAAGCTTTCCGCCAGTTTGGACAGCCTTCCTGCAAGCTCTTCCCCCGCTTTTTCTTCTTTTGCAAATATCTGTACCGCCATCATATTACAGACCGGCGGATACCGAAGAAGCTCCCTGTACAGGATTTCTTCCTCGTAAAAGCCTTTATAATCCTGCGCCGCCGCATGGACAATGGCTGCGTTGTCGGGCTGGTAAGTCTGTATCACCACTTCGCCCGGCAGTGTGCCTCTTCCTGCCCTGCCCGCGGCCTGCACAAGAAGCTGGAAGGTGCGCTCCGCAGCGCGGTAATCGCCGACAGACAGCGACATATCTGCTGCCAGCACGCCGACCAGCGTCACATTCGGAAAATCATGCCCTTTTACAATCATCTGTGTCCCGATTAGAATATCCGCTTCCCCGCCTGCAAAGGCGGCAAGTATCTTTTCATAGCTTTCCTTTTTCTTCGTTGTGTCTGCATCCATGCGCAGCACCCGCGCCCCCGGATACAACTCCTTCAGCTTTTCTTCAATCTGCTGTGTTCCCGCCCTGAAGCCTGATATATAAGACGATTTGCAGGTTGGACAGCTTCGGACTGCAGGTTCCTCATAACCGCAGTAGTGGCAAAGCAGCCTGCCGCCCTTATGCTCTGACAGGGATACGGAGCAGTGCGGGCATTTCATCACATGCCCGCAGGCACGGCAGGAGACGAAACCGGCGTACCCTCTCCTGTTAATAAAAAGCATACTCTGCTGTCCTTTTGCCAGCCTGTCGTCAAGCAGCTCCTGCAGCCTTCTGCTGAAAATAGAGCGGTTTCCTTCTTTTAACTCTTTCCGCAAATCTACCACATGAACTGCGGGGAGCTGTCCTCCCGTCAGCCTTTCGGTCAGGGAAAGCAGCGTGTACTCTCCCTGCGCAGCCCTGTATGCTGCCTCCATGGAAGGCGTTGCAGAGCCAAGCACCACGCTCGCCCCGTGCAGTCTCGCCACCTCCTCTGCCGTCTCCCTCGCATGGTATTTCGGAGAGCTTTCACTTTTATAGCTGCTCTCATGCTCCTCGTCCATGACAATCAGCCCAATATTGGGAAATGGCGTAAACAAAGCGGAACGGGGACCGATGATAATATCGATTTCTCCCCGCTTTGCCCTTTCGCACTGGTCATATTTCTCACCCGCGGACAGCGTGGAATTCATCACGGATACCCTGTCGCCAAAACGACTGTAAAACCGCATAAGCGTCTGATAGGTCAGGGCAATTTCCGGTATCAGCACAACTGCCTGCCTGCCCCGCGCCAGAATCCCCTCTATCAGATTCATATAGACCTCCGTCTTTCCGCTCCCCGTTATGCCATGCAGCAGATAGGTTTTGTGCGTGCCTGCATCAAAGTCGGAAAGTACCGTGTCCACGGCTTTCTGCTGTGCAGGGCTTAAGTTCTTTTTTTCCGTACATTCTGCCTGTATACGGATGGGATTGCGCAGCTTCTTCTCCGTATCCACCAATATGATATGCTGCTCTGCAAGCGCTTTTACGACCGCACCGCTGACATTCAGCTTTCCTGTCACAAGCGCATAGGGCAGACGGTCCACGGAAAGCAGCTCCCTAAGCAGACGCGCCCTGGCGGTCTGATGCTTTTTTTCAAACAAAAGAAGCGCGGCTTCCGCCTCCTTGCGCCCTGCAGCGAGGCGCACGCTCTTCTGCTCTAAAGCCCTGACGGACACTTTGGCAGGAAGCACGGTTTTCAACGCCTGAATCATGGTCGAGCCATAGTTTCTTTTCAGAAACGCCGCGAGAAGAATCTGCCTGCCTTCCACAGAAACGCCGCCTGTCTCCACACTGTCAATCTCTTTGATTTTTGACGGTTCAAACGCAGCCTCGTTCTTAAGCGCCACCACATACCCCTTCCGCAGCCGGTTGCCCGCGCCAAACGGCACTCTGACGCAGCTCCCTTCCGCAACGCACTCCCTGAGCCTCTCCGGAATCCGGTACTGAAAAGGGCGGTCCACCTTCTCATGTGCAATATCTATAATAACATCCGCATATCTTTCGTTCAAAATGATGATATCCTTTCCCCTGCATACTGCTGTAATATATCCGCAATCAGCACTCTCTCGTCCATGGGATATTTCTTTCCTCTGATTTCCTGATAATCCTCATGTCCTTTTCCGGCCAGTACAATAATATCGTCCGGCTCCCCATGCCTGATGGCGTAGGCAATCGCTTCCCTGCGCTCGTCAATGACGATATAATTTCCTTTGCTTCCCGCTATCCCCGTCTTTATATCCTCTATGATATCCTGCGGGTTTTCATAGCGGGGATTATCCGAGGTAATGATTGTCAAATCCGCCAGTCTTCCGCTGACCTCTCCCATCTCAAGCCTCCGCAGCTTAGAGCGGTTGCCGCCACAGCCAAAGAGACAAATCAGCCTGTGCGGTTCATATTCCCGCAGCGCCAAGAGCAGACTCTGTAAGCTCATGGCATTGTGCGCATAGTCAATCAGCACGGTAAAGGCATCCGATACCTTTATCATCTCAATCCGCCCTTTCACTCTTGCCGTAAGCAGCGCCTGTTCCATATTTTTGCAGGAAACGCCGAAATGACGGCAGACAGCGATGGCTGCAAGTGCATTATAAACGCTGAACCGCCCCGGCGTAGCCACCTCTGCATCCATATGGAGCAGCCCTGTAACGGTAAAGGCAACGCCAAGCTCCCCCGGCTTTTTTACCAGCCGCAGGCCGCAGGCCTGTATATCATTGCCCTCCTGTAACCCGAAACGCTCCAGCAGGCAGGTGTGCCCTGCCGTCACCTCCTGCCAGTGGGAATCATCGCCGTTTACAATACCGATTCCGCACTGTCTGAACA
>CAMWUP010000117.1 GCA_947177465.1 uncultured Lachnospiraceae bacterium | reverse complement strand
ATGTCCCCGAAGCCGGCATCACAGGATTTTGCAGGGTCACGCCTGCTATCGTCACTTTTGTATTCATCAGATATCCACCTCCCCTGCCTCAAAAACCGGACCGTCCGTACAAATACGGGCGTTGTTTACATGTGAATGGCTGTCAATGTTTTTCGTCTTGACCACGCAGCCTAAGCAGGCGCCCACGCCGCACGCCATATGCTCTTCAAGAGAAATGTAGGCAGGAATCCCTTTTTCCTGCGCATACCCTTTGATGGCACGCAGCATCGGCATGGGACCGCAGGCATAAATCACATCAGCCCCGAGTCCATTCTCCCGAATGGCGTCCATCACATTGCCGCGGCTTCCCACGCTGCCGTCCTCCGTCGCCACATAGACACTCCCGTTCTGCTCCAGTTCTTCTTTCAAAAAAGTATCCCTGTCACGGTAGCCGACAATAATCTGCTTCTCTGCAGAAAGCCGCCTCGCAAGCTCCAGCATGGGCGGAATCCCAATGCCGCCTCCCATGATAAATACGCGTTTTCCGGCTCCTTTCTCCAAAGGAAATCCGTTTCCCAGATTCCCCAGAATTTCAATAGTCTCGCCTTCTTTTAAGCCCGAAAATTCCGCTGTTCCCTTTCCCGCGACACGGTATACAAGCCGCAATGTCTCGTCTTCCTTATCCGCTTCGCAGATGCTTATCGGTCGGGGAAGCAGCGTACTCTTGTCCTTCGGATACAGACAGACGAACTGTCCCGCTGACGCTTCCGCCGCCAGCTTGGTGGACAGCCGCAAATCATAGATGCCCTTCGCAATTTCACGCTGGGATTTTACTGTTGCAGTTACTTTTTTCTTCTGCATGATTGATTCCTTTCTGGTTGGGTTTATAAAATATGTGCTGCAATTATACAATTAGCCTCTCTAAATAAAATCTTGTTTTCTTTCGCATATTTCCCAATGTCCATAGCGTTTGCCACCCTTTCGTACAATTTCTCCATTTTCTGTTAACCTTTTCATAATTCGTTTCAATGACCGTATGGACAAATTTAACTCTTCTGATAAAGCACTCTGTGTTATTGTTGAATTATTTTTTAAAATATTTACAATTCTCCTCTCCAAAGTGTCCTCCAAAGTGCCAGCTCGAACTTTTGGCACTTTAAAATCTGTCGTTTTGGCACTTTGAAGAGCTTTAAACTTTACCATAATATCTTCACCATGAACAATATATTCCGGCTCTTCTGCACCTAATTTTTTACAGGCATCACAGATTTTCTGAATTCCACGCCCCCAACTTTCGATATATCCAGCTCGATAAAATACTCTTGCAATGTCTGGGTTATATGGCCTTGAAGTATGGGAACCTAAAAGCGTCTCCACAGTCCATCCAAAAGGAAGCATACTTGAATTACTGACAAGCATAACTGTATCCTCTATACGAATCTGAATTGGTATATTATCTGCCCAGTTACAATGAATAAGTGCATTAAACACGGCCTCCCTTACAGCATCACGTGCAAATGGATAGGTTTCCACTCTTGTTTCTTTATAGTAAGAAATCGTCGCTTTCAAATATTTCAAATAAATCAAGTCTATCACTCTGTCAGCCATAATCATTAAAGAACCGTGCACTTCATCCTGATATAATAATTCACTTCCTTCAAATTTTCCAATCTTCACATAACAACCACCAATCACTTTTTCAGGAGTTCTATAGAAGCATAATGCCCCAGCACGTTTGAGCTTACCGTCCGCCATCAAATCCAGCTTTTCTAAAAGTTCCTCATTCGTAATGTCCAAATCCTCTTTTGTCATGCGACCGCTGCGGAGCGCTTCTCTTCTAAAAATATCAAAGCTTTCTTTATCTAAGTCTGTTACTGAAATGTTTGGCACCGTTGCTGCATCCCATTTCATTCCGGTTCTTGCCATGAGAAAATTAGTCAATGCATTGCCCCTTAACTGCTGCTTTGTGCTTCCACTACGATAGTGGTACTCTCCATCACAGTTTACAGGAAATGCCCACGGATTGACAACAATTTCTATATACTCTAATCCGTCTTTTGTCAGCAGGTTTACATCTGCCATAATACCAAGCTTACTCTGAATCTTATTCGGTATATCTTCCAACAACTTTTTACTGTTTTTTATCCCTATTACAGTTCCGTCATCTTTTGTTCCAATATATATTTTTCCACCCTGCGCGTTGGCAAAACCACATATCCACTTCAGATATTCATCTCGCCAGGATTGCTTCCACTCTATATTTTGGTGTTCTGCCATTTATTTACCTCCCACATAAATATCTAATTCTCTTCCTCATTCATCAATGCCCTCCAATACATGCGTTTTCATCACAACACTTCCAGCATACATTTTATATTCTACACCGCTGGCAATCGCCATTTCTCTAGCTGCCAAAGCCTTCGCCTTCACTACCAAATCATCTATCTTATTATCTCCCTTTACTTCTACAAGCTGATATGAACCATCTGCCATTTTCACAAAAAAATCCGGATAATACTGACGCACACGTCCCGATTCCGGGTCGTAATAGTGTATCGAGAGATCTCCTTGGTTCGCTGTAAACATTCCTGTAAAATAGACCTCTTCAACCTTTTTGCTTGTAATATATTGCATAAAACATTCCTTCTCTGGCAAAGAATCAAAACAATAAGTATCTGCATGAAAACTCTTTGCAATTTCCTCCGCTGTAAACCCTTGATACTGGTTATTGATAACCAATTCTTCTTTCGCCGAAAACTCATAATATCCTGCCTCTTTCGGCTCCCGTAACAAAATCAGTTCTCTATCTTCCGTTTTAAGTTCCGACCGGACTTCATAAAGAGCTTTGAAAATTTCTGGAATAAGAACATCATTTATAACCTCATTATATTTATTTACAGTTTCTAATATTTTCCCTATTCCATCTGCCGCTTCCCGCAATATTCTTGCTGTCAAAACACAAGATATATTCAGATATCGAGAAATCTCCCCTGCAAGAGAAAATTCGCTATAGAGCATATTTTCTTTTAAATGGTCAATATTCTTTTCTTTCACTGTCGTATCACGGGCAAGGCTGTCTCTCTCGTACATCACGCTTGCATACTTACTGAAATCCATCTTGCCTAACCCAAAATCAATAGGTTCTCTATATTCTTTTTCTAACAAACTATATTCCTGCCACACCCGCTTCAGCGTAATACTTCTTAGAGGCGGCAATACTCTCACTTGATATGACTTCTTTTTTGAAACCGATGGATTTTTTAAATCCTTAATTTCCATGTTAAAGTTTTTATGTAATTCATCATCTAAAGTATCATAATTTTCTTTGGAGAGAAACACAGTAGCTTGAAGCCGCTCAGCAGTAATTGCCCGCAAACATCTCATAGTCGCTTGCAGAACAAATATTTTTGACTGCGGGCTCCGATAAAGTGCAACACCAAATAAGGAACGGCAATTCCAGCCCTCCTTACCTTTCTCAACGAGAATAATGAACTGCTTCTCGTTCCCTGTTGTTCCAGCGATATCAAGATTATTAAAATCTCTTATATCTTCATTTTTTGTATATTTTGTATCTCCTACATTTACTAGAATGCTTGATAAAGGAATATCTAAAGAAGAAAGGATTTCTTCCAATGCAGGCTTTACTTCATTTACTGCCTCTGATATACTAGCTGCATAAATAGCAAGCTTTGGTTTCAAACCTTCAAAAGTGCTTTCTCCGTATCTTTCCCAAAATGTAGTTACGGATGCTTTCAAGAACTCTGTATTTTTCACATTCTCAAACCCGATTGGGTCTGCATCCTTCAAAAATCCATTCCAAATGGATTCTCTTAGCCCATAAGCATATACAACTTCCGGCAATAGCTGGTTCTTAACATATGGTGTTCCCGTATAATTATAGCAGGCAACTATTGATGTATTGGCAGCCAACAAATTAATCGTATCGCGAAGTGAAGTTTTATTTGCCCCACTGGAACGAATCTGCTTTTCTAAATCTGCCCCAAACAGATGATGCGCTTCGTCCACATAAACTCCAAGCTGTGGAAGCCTGCACAGCTTCTTAAACCGTTGGTTATCCATAAGAGAATTTTCGTCCCATACATCATCTTCCTTCTCATTACTACTATAGACCGCTGATAACAAAGAACCTTGTCCATGAAACAAAATCTGTCCCGGCGTTTCCTGTTTTCTTCTTTTCTTTATAATAATTTTTTGCGTGTTTGATATAATGATGTTAAAGACAGAGTCATCTATCGTATGCAAGATAGTTCCTGTTTCTTCCAAAAAGTGAAACTTAATATTTGCATCTAAAACACGTGCATACTCCGGCGGTACCACTTTCGTTTTATCAAATGTCATAATCTCACGCAAAGATTGCAAAACCGTTTTATCCGGAGCAAAAACCAACGCATTATGACAAAATCTTTTATCCCTCGGATACTTATTTGCCAATAGAAACTCATAAAAGATACACGTAGCCATCAGAATTGTCTTGCCTAATCCCATCGTAAGCGCATAAATATAATTGGGATAATTCTCACGGTATTTTTTCATCTGTTTAAATATAACGCTCATAACTTCTTCCGTAGGAGCATCAAAAAGGCTAATTTGTCCGTTTCTGTCCACTGAATAATAAGATGCATCGGAAAATCTGTCTCTACGCTTTCTCCATGCATCAAACATATCATATACCTGTGCATTATCCATAAATTCTTTTACAAATACATACATTTCTAACGCTTCAAACTGCGGTGTCCGCAAAAACGCCGACGAATTTTCTTCCCTATCGTTATATGCAAGAAACTTTTTCGTCAAATCATTATAACGTGAACGGATTTTTCCCCTGTTTTGGGAATAATAATGCCATAGCTGTTGATAAAATGAAAATTGCTCATTATATTCTCTTGCCATCTAACGCACCTCCACTTCCAGTGATTCTGAAAGTAAATCCGTAATCTTTACTTTGATATTTCCTGCATTTATCGGAATCTCGTAAATCCCTTTTACCAATTCCTTTTTTGTTGGTACATCTGTTACAGAAGGTTGCATAACTACACCGTCATAATTCCAGTCAATCATGATAGAATCTACCAGTTGCCGCCAGTCTTCCACATATTCTTTTTGAAGAGAAAGTTTCTGCATTAAATTCATTGGGTAAAAAGCGCGTACTACTAATTTGCTACCCTTTCGCACTACTTCTGCCTCTGCTTCTCTTTTTAATTGCAAATCTGCTTTATCCCTAAGAATATCCATAATCTCAACATCTAGTTTATAGCCAGATAATTCCTGCTCTAAAGATGCCTTTAAATCCGGTTCATGTCCCATACATACAATAGTTATTTTTTCTACTGGTTGATTGGGCATTTCTTCTTTGCGTTTCTCATACGTCTTATATGGCAGATTAGCCTTCAGCTCTTCTAAATCTGCTTTTGTTGCAATACGATTTACCGGCATAATTTTAACCATTCTGCCATCTAATTCTCCATCCCACACGCCACTCTGTGAAAACGGCTGAATTTCCAAAGCTTCGATTAAAAGGTCTCGCGCTTCCACCGGATTACGGAAAAAGTCATAATTGTTGACATTATAAACTTCAAAACCTGTATATTTAATACCTTCTGTTGCAAAATGAACATCTTTAAACACATTTTCCTGCTCTACAATAGCATTTTCTTCTTTCTCTGCTCTATTATAATGCATAAGACCGTCTGCTGCCACTGGAGATTGTAATGATACAAAATCATAAGCCACATCCTTTTTCGGCGCAAGTTCTTCTGCAATGGAAAGTAAACGCTTTGTAGTCGTTTGAATCGCACCAAGATTGATATCTGCACCAATAAAACGTCTACCCAGCTTCATCGCCACAGCCTGCGTTGTACCGCTGCCCATGAAACAGTCAAAGACAAGGTCGCCGGGATTGGAAGAGGCTTCAATAATCCGCTTAATAAGCGCTTCAGGCTTTTGTGTTGGATATTCTGTTCTTTCAGATGACTGTGAATTAATATAATTTATCTCCCATATATCACCAATATCAGAATCATCCATTTGCATATCAACACGAAGAAATGAGTTTTTAATATCTATTGCCCAAACGTCATGTGAGATTGTCCTAGTTTCTTTTACTTTAACCACTCTTGCATATTCCGAAATATTAAGAGCACCATTTGCAATGGCTTCTTCTACCTTTTCTTGATTATACACTAATAATTGCGGTTTCCTAATTCCATCAATGTATACGGAATTTCTATCGTAACCCCTTTCATGCTTTCTTTTCTGCCCGCTTGTTGCCTGAATATATATGGGGTTAAAAACATACTGTTCTGTCTTAGAATAATATAATATTGTGTCATGCATCTTCTGAAATGAATTACTAGAAGCAGTCCAACGCCTATAATACCAAACAATTTCATTTATAAAATGATTACTACCAAATATTTCATCCATAATTGCACGTAATAAATGACTTTTATGCCAATCGCAATGTAAATAAATACTACCTTTTTCTGAAAGTAATTCTCGCATAATCACAAGTCGCTCATATATAAATTGTAGATATTCATCATTTGTCCATATATCCCCATAC
>CAMWUP010000116.1 GCA_947177465.1 uncultured Lachnospiraceae bacterium | reverse complement strand
CTCCTCTCCCGCCCGCATCGGCGTATCCTGCCCGCTCATCAAAAACCAATCCTTTCCGGCAGGGTGTATGGCATACAGCTTTCGGTTTTCGTCGCAGATGACAAAGTTTTCCATCGGAAGCCTGTCCGCAAAATGAACCGTGAGCATGGGCAGCACGTTGTCCTTCGGTCCGATTACTGCGTAGAGCACGCCTCCCTCCAGCTCAGCAAAACGCAGAAATTCCTTCATGCGATGTAGTTCATTGCCGGCGCCGCGGCTCAGTTCCAATGTCCTGCGCACATTATCGTCCGCCAGATGGTCCAGGATGCTCCCACGCCGCCTGCCGGAAAGTCCCCAGACTACCGTTTTATAAACTGCCTGCGCTTTGTCCGATGCTGTTGCGGCTGCCGCCAGACAGAGCGCAAAATAATCCTTATCCCCAAAGCGGCTGCGCAGCGTACGAATCACCTTTTCCGTTTTAATACTGTCAGGCTCTACTGTCCGGTAAGTAGTAAAAAGCAGCATATCTCCTTCGCCCGCTATCTGTAGAGATATGCAATAGTGCGGTCTTTTAAGAGCATAAGCCTCATAAATACCGGTAAAAATCCCCTCCAGACTGTCCTCACAGAGCAATACTATGTTTTCTTCATCTGCCATCGTCCATACCTCCTGCGGCATTTCATCAAAGCTGACCCATTTAGTCAAAACACAAGTGCTCCTCTAAAGCTCTCCAAACGCCGCTTTTCCATTATCCTCCACTGTTGGCTGCGCCCCTGTTATGGTATCGTCAAACAACGACAGCTGCCGGTAGCTCATTCCGTCCGAAGCAAACTGCTGCCGGTTCTTTGCATCTGCGGTCAGGTTTCTTACGATGTAGTCCTCTTCCAGCTTTGTCCGGTACATCATCTTTCCGTTGCAGGTAATAAAATACAGCGCCCTTTTTAAGACCACGCCTATTTTTTTCAGGGAAAGAAAATCGAGACTGGCTGTCCGCCTCGCATTGACAATGCGCATGGCGCTCTTGACCCCGATGCCCGGCACCCTGACTATCATCTCATATGGCGCCCTGTTAATCTCCACCGGAAACTGCTCCAAATGCCTAACCGCCCAATCCTCCTTCGGGTCCAGCATAACATTAAAGAAGGGTCTGTTCTCACTCAGCAGCTCTTCCGCCCTAAATCCATAAAATCGCAGCAGCCAGTCTGCCTGATAAAGCCTGTGCTCCCTTAAAAGGGGCGGTCCGCCCGGCAGCGCCGGCAGCGCTTTGTCCTCATTGACCTTGACAAAAGCCGAGTAAAATACGCGCTTGAGAGAAAACTTCTGATACAGGCTCTCTGCTACGTTCATAATCTGATAATCGCTCTCCGGCGTCGCGCCGATAATCATCTGCGTGGACTGCCCGCCTCCCACAAAACGGGGCGCGTTGCGGTACAGCATCAATTCGTTTTTGTTTTCCGTAATCCCGTTCTGTATCTGCCGCATGGGAGCGAGTATGGTTTTCCTGTGCTTGTTCGGCGCAAGATTTTTCAGCCCCTCTGCCGTCGGCAGCTCCAGATTGACACTCATTCTGTCCGCAAGATACCCTGTCAGTTGAATCAGACGCGGATCAGCCCCCGGTATCGCCTTGACATGCACATAGCCGTTGAACCGACAGCGGTTGCGCAGAATCCAGATGGTCCGGTATATCAGTTCCATGGTATAGTTGGGATTCTGCATGATGCCTGAGCTTAAAAACAGCCCTTCGATATAATTTCGCCGGTAAAACTGCATGGTCAGCTCACATACCTCTTCCGGTGTGAAGGTCGCCCGCGGAATATCGTTTGACTTGCGGTTCAGACAGTATTTGCAGTCGTAAATACATTCGTTTGTCAAAAGAATCTTTAAGAGAGAAATGCATCTGCCGTCAGCGCTGAAGCTATGACAGATACCTGCCGCAACACAGTTCCCCATGTCCCGCCCGTTTCCCTTTCTGTCCACGCCGCTGGAGGTACACGCCACGTCATACTTGGCGGCATCACTCAAGATTCCCAGCTTATCCATCACTGTCATTCCACCTGCAGCCAAATACTCCATAACACACCCTTCTCCTTTTAACACAAACACTTGTTCCTTATTTTTTTATACTAACACAGTTTTTTCTCCATTGCAAGCTTTTTCAGAACAAATGTTCCGAGTTTTTTTGCCTGACATATGCAAACGCTCCCATAAATCAAAAAAATACTTGCAATCAGCATAAAAAAGCGGTTAAATAGAATAGGTATTTTTTATCTGGAAACAAGTGCATTGCCGCAGCATTTGTCCTGCGGTATGCAAAGAAAGGAAACTATGAACGAAATAAAACTGCCAAAGGGCTATCAGTCGGAATTAAACTTGTACGACACCCAGATAGCCATCAAAACCGTTAAGGACTTTTTTCAGACACTTCTTGCCGAAAGGCTGCATCTGCTCCGTGTGTCGGCTCCCCTCTTTGTGGATCCGGCTTCCGGCATGAACGATAATCTGAACGGCGTGGAACGCCCTGTTACCTTTGACATTAAGGAGCAAAACGGGAGGGAAGCTGAAATTGTCCATTCCCTCGCCAAGTGGAAACGCTTTGCGCTTAAGAAATACGGCTTTCATGTAGGAGAAGGTCTCTATACGGACATGAGTGCCATCAGGCGCGATGAGCTTGTCGATAATATACATTCCATCTATGTCGACCAATGGGACTGGGAAAAAATCATTGAAAAAGAGGACCGCAATATCGATACGCTTAAAAGTGTAGTGCGCACGGTTTATAAAGTCTTACGGAAAACAGAAAAATATATGTCCATTCACTATGATTATATTGAAGAAATCCTGCCCCATGATATTTTCTTTATCACATCGCAGGAGCTTGAAGATATGTTCCCCGACTACACGCCAAAGGAACGGGAATACTACATATCCAAGGCAAAGGGAGCCGTATGTATCATGCAGATTGGCGGTCCCTTAGAATCCGGAGAGCGTCACGACGGCAGAGCGCCGGACTATGACGACTGGAATCTGAATGCAGATATCATTGTGTACTATCCCGTGCTGGATATCGCACTGGAGCTTTCTTCCATGGGCATCCGCGTAGACAAAGCCGCCCTGCTTTCCCAGCTTGATATTGCCGGTTGTCCCGAGCGCGCTGACCTTCCGTTCCAGCAGGCAATATTAAACGAAGAGCTTCCCTTTACCATCGGCGGCGGCATCGGGCAGTCACGCATTTGTATGTTTTTCCTGCGGAAAGCGCATATCGGCGAGGTACAGTGCTCCCTCTGGCCGGAGGAAACCATGAAAGAGGCAGTCATGACAGGGCTGCAGCTCTTATAATCTTGTCATATAGACCGAAGCAGTCAAAGGGCGGGGAACCGCCCTTTTTATTATGAAATCTTACCAAAGGTGTGTGATAACATGATACTCAATACCGGCAGCCGGACCGACATACCCGCCTATTACAGCGACTGGTTTTACAATCGTATAAAAGCGGGTTATGTATTGGTCCGCAACCCCTACTATCCCTCGCAAATAACCAAATACCTGCTCTCCCCTGACGTAATCGACGTCATGGTTTTTTGCACCAAAAATCCCTTTCCCATGCTGGGCAGGCTTTCTCTTCTATCCACATTCGACACCTTCTGGTTTGTGACAATTACTCCCTATGGGGCGGAAATCGAACCGCATGTGCCGCCAAGGGAACAAGTCATCGCTTCTTTCCGGCAGCTCTCGGCAGAGGTTGGAAGCCGCCGGATGAGCTGGCGGTATGACCCCGTTCTGATTACAGAGCAGTATTCTATCCAATATCACATCGAACAATTTCAAAAAATGGCAGAAGCGCTTTCCGGATATACCGAACAGTGTGTGATAAGCTTTATTGATTTGTACGAAAAGACAAAACGGAATTTTCGGGGTATCCGCAGTGTCACAAAGCAGGAACAGGAGATTTTGACAGACGCGTTCTCTCAAATTGCAAAAGAAAACGGACTGCAGATACACTTATGCTGTGAAAATAAAAGTCTCGTCAGAGAAAACGTAGACGCAGACGGCTGTATGTCAAAAGCCGTGTTTGAAAAAGCACTGGGCTGCAGACTGGAGGTGCCGAAAAAGAAAACGGCACGGCGTGAATGTTCCTGCCTGCTCGGGGCGGATATCGGCGCGTACAATACCTGCGGGCATGGCTGCTTATACTGTTATGCCAACTATGATATGGAAACAGTCGCCAAAAACAGGAAGCTGCACAACGCCTCATCGCCGCTCCTGATTGGAGAGTTATCCGAGCAGGACGTGATAAAGCCGGCAGAACAAAAATTATGGAAAAACGGACAATTGGATATATTTGACTTTTTCAGATGAATATATTGACTTTTTTGAAAAATCATGGTTTAATTTTTATATTCCATTTATACTCTATTCAGAATCCAACTAGAGTATAATCAAGTAATAAGGCATGGAGGTATCAAAATGGACACCAGTATGAAATCAGAAAAAGTAACAATTAATGTAGGAACAATGGATTTGGCAAAAATTGATTTGCTTGTTGACAGTCTGGAATATTCCAACAGAAGCGACTTTTGCCGCATTGCTATCAGAGAACTGTTAGAAAAACATAATGATGATTTTGAAAAGCTTCACTCCCAGAACATGAAAGTGCAATTTGCTTCAAAGCTTCCGGTTACTGGCGGCATCGGAATCATCCGCTTATCCTGTGAGGAATTAAACACCCTATTTCAAAAATCACAGAAGATAAACGTTCTGGTCACAGGAATTCTTATCATTGATAAGAGTATTACTCCTGAGCTGTTTGAGGCAACAATACAAAACATTAAGGTTTATGGCAAGGTATGTGCACAGCCACCTATCCTTGCCATTATCAAAAAGAAAGAAAACGCGAGAAGCTAATCGATTACATTCTTAACGCCCATGATGGTGCTGTAATCTGCGTTGCTGATAATCACGCCCTTTCTGGAGTTGGCGGCATGGATAATCTGCCCGTCTCCGATATAAAGTCCTACATGGGTGCAGCTCCGCCCGCCGTTGGAGGTATAGCAGATGATATCGCCGGGCTGGATTTCGCTGTAATCGATGCTCCTGCCTGCCGAGGAAAGCTGTCCTGACGGGGTTCTGCTGATGGAATATCCAAAATCTGCATAAATAAAGCAGGTAAAGCCCGAGCAGTCCGTCCCGCTGTCCAGACTTTTTCCGCCGTGCACATAGACATTCCCCAGATACTGCATGGCATATTCCACAATGGCCGCCCTGAGCTCTGCATTGTCTGCATAGGTCTGTCCGGTCAAATCTGCGCCTTCTTTTGCAGCATCGGCATCATCAGGCGTTCCCTCCGCAGGCTGCTCTCCCAAAGCAGCCGTGTCCTGCCCCTCTGCTCCGCCATCCTGACCTGCTGCCTGCAATGGATCGCCCTGTCCCGCTGCGGCTGCCGCCTCCTGCCTTGCCGCCTCCTCTTCCAGGGCCCTTGCCCGCTCTGCAAGCTCTCTTTGCGCCGCAAGCTCCGCCTGCTCCTCCTCGATGGATTTGGCATAGATAAATTCTTCAGTGACCATGACATATTCAGCAGATACATATCCGGCATTTTGCTCCGTATACTGCACCTTCAGCCACTCTCCGCAGTCCTCTAACAGGCTTACGCTCTCGCCCCTGCTGATATATCCGATTTTAGCCGCGTCAATATCCGGCTCCTTCCTCACATTCAGCCTGTCCGCCTGCACCGTAACAGAACGGATTACATAGTCGTCAATCACTGCGGCAGCATCTTCACCATAGATAAAAAATTCTGCCTTTACATAGCCCTCCACACTTCCCGACACCACCTGAAACCACTCGTCATTTTCTCCGGCAAGTGCAAGAATCTGCGCCACGGAACCGTCATACAGCTTTCCGACAATTTCGCCGTCCGTGCTGGGGGCATTTCTCACATTTACATAATGGTCCACATCTGCTATCGCCAGATTTGCATATTCGTCATCGTCTTCCGCATCCGCTTCCTGCTGTGCATCGCCTCCTGATACCGCCTGACTGAACGCCTCCGCTGCGTCGCTGTCTGCGGCATTTGCATCACCCGCAGATACACTTCCCTGCTGTGCATCTCCCAATGTCATCCCCTGAGATGGCCCGTCCCCTGACCTCTCCTGTACCGTCTCGTCTCCTGACTGCCCCTGCGCAGGCGCGCCGTCTGCCGAAACCGCTGCCTCGCCCGTCTGTGCCTGCAGCGCAGACGCTATCGCCCTGCCCGCCGCAAAACAGCCTGCTGCCACACCTGCATTCATGCAAAGCACTATTATTATAATACCCGCTGTTATTATCTTTTCTCTTGTATTTTTCATTGATTTTTTGCAGCCTTTTCTATTCTTTGATTTACGCAATCGTAAATATGCATTCAGTTTTCTTTTCATCTACATGGATTCTGCTTTTGCCTTTTCCAACGTACCAACGGCAATAGCCTGGTGCCCCTGTTGATAGCATTTTTGCTCTGCGGACCCAGACCATATGCTTATTCCACAAAATGAATCCGCGATTCATCGAACCGATCCTGCTGAGACTTCTGTTCAGCCGGATAGCCCAGTGCAAATATCGAAAATGCCGCTACATTGTCCGGCAAATCA
>CAMWUP010000115.1 GCA_947177465.1 uncultured Lachnospiraceae bacterium | reverse complement strand
GTGCTGGGGAGCAACGGAAGCGTAATTCCGCTGTTTAAGAGACAGATTGAAGCGGGAGGACCGGTTACGGTGACGCATCCCGACATTATCCGCTATTTTATGACAATTCCTGAGGCGGTATCTCTTGTGCTGCAGGCGGGCGCTTATGCAAAAGGCGGAGAAATTTTTGTGCTGGATATGGGGAAGCCCGTGAAAATACTGGATTTGGCAAAGAATCTGATCAGACTGTCCGGCTATAGGGTTGGCGAGGATATTGAAATAGAGTTTACGGGTCTGCGCCCGGGCGAAAAGCTGTATGAAGAGCTGCTGATGGAGGAAGAGGGATTACAGGAAACAAAGAATAATCTGATTCACATCGGAAACCCGATTGAGATAGACGAAGAACAGTTTTTCTTACAGCTAAAGCAGTTAAAGGAAATATCACAGGACGAAGAGGAAGACATCAGAAAAGTGATAAAGGAAATGGTTCCTACTTATTGTGAACAAAAGAGCGAGGATGGTCATGAAAAAGAAGCTTAGCAATCGGCTGCGCAGATATAAGCGGTATCTCCGGTACGGATTACAATACTATTTGTATGAAAAACCCAGAGGTCTGGATTTTACAATGCGGGATATGCATTTGATAAAAGAATCGGGAGGCGTTCTGCATGGCTATTCCAAGACAAACGAGAAGCATCTGAAAGAAATATTCAATACATTGCATATTAAAAAGGAAGACCGCCTGTTAGATGTGGGATGCGGAAAAGGGGTGGTATTAAGAGAAGCGGCAAGATATCCCTTTGAAAAGATTACAGGGATAGATATCGATACCAATCTGGTGAAGACTGCACGAAAGAATTTTGAGATACTGAAGCTTTCAGGCAGAGTGGACTGTATGGCGGTAAATGCCATAGATTACCGGAAATACGGAGATTATAACACTTTTTTCTTTTTTAATCCTTTTTCACAGGAAATTTTTCAGGCAGTTATCAATGAGATAATTGCGGAAAATGAAGGAAGACGGCAGATTCGCATCATATATCATAATCCGGTATATCAGGAGGTCGTCGAAGCGACCAGAAGGTTTAAAAAGATAAAAGAAATGTATGATGATACAAAGGATTATACAACCAATATTTACATTTCAGAGTGGGAAGCTTGAAATGACAGGGAAAGAAGGAAATTGTATGGACAAAAAGCGCATTTATTTATCCTGCCCGACCATGCATGGGGACGAGCAAAGATTTGTACAGGAGGCGTTTGACACAAACTGGGTTGCGCCTTTGGGACCCAATGTCAATGCCTTTGAAAAAGAGATGACGGAATATGTGGGCGTTTCCCATGCTTCAGCACTCAGCGCCGGCACAGCCGCGATTCATCTCGCTCTGCGCGTTTTAGGGATTGGAGAAGGCGACGTGGTGTTTGTTCCGTCCCTGACCTTTAGCGCGACCTGCAATCCCGTTGTGTATGAGAAGGCGGTTCCCGTGTTTATCGATTCTGAGAGGGATACGTGGAATATGAGTCCCGAAGCGCTTGCAAAAGCATTTCAAAAGTACCCCGATGCCAAGGCCGTGATAGCGGTGCATCTGTATGGAACGCCGGCAAAGCTGGATGAGCTGCTTGCCGTCTGCAAGGAGTATAATGTGCCGCTGATTGAGGACGCGGCGGAGTCTTTGGGGAGTACCTACAAGGGAAAGCATACCGGTACTTTCGGAAAAATCGGGATTTATTCCTTCAACGGCAATAAAATTATCACGACCTCCGGCGGCGGTATGCTGGTCTCGGAGGAAGAGGAAATCACAAAGCAGACGACCTTTTTGGCAACACAGGCGAGGGACCCGGCCAGGCATTACCAGCACTCGCAAATCGGTTTCAATTACAGAATGAGCAATGTGACTGCCGGCATCGGCAGGGGACAGCTTCTGCATATGGAGGAGCATAAGGCGCTGAAGCAGGCGATTTACCGGAAATACAAAGAAGCCTTTTCGGATATGCCGCAGATTGCGATGAATCCGCTGAATACCTGTGGAGACGCCAACAACTGGCTGTCGTGCATGACGATTGCGCAGGGCTGCAGGATAACGCCGGATATGGTAATGGATGCGTTGGCGGAAGAAAATATAGAGTCAAGACCCATCTGGAAGCCGCTGCATTTGCAGCCTGTCTTTGCGGACTGTGATTTTGTCAGGGAAAATGAAGCGGAATGTGTGTCGGAGGATATTTTTAACAGGGGCTTATGTCTGCCGAGCGATATTAAGAATACGGACGAAGACATGGAACGGATTATCAGGATTATCCGAAATTTGTTTCAATAACGATTGCTGCTTTTGACAGACATAATCAGGGCAGGCAAAAAACGCATGAACAGAAAGGCGGGGGATACGGACAATGTATAGAAAATGGATAAAGAGACTGCTGGATATTCTGGTTTCCGGTGTTGGCATTATCATTCTGAGCCCGCTTTTTGTGCTGCTGGCAATACTCGTGCGGGTGAAGCTGGGAAGCCCTGTTCTGTTTAAGCAGGAGCGGCCGGGTAAAAAGGAGAAGGTTTTTCAGTTGTGTAAGTTTCGCTCCATGACAGATGAAAAGGATGAACAGGGAAGGCTTTTGCCCGATGAAATACGGCTGACCCGCTTCGGTAAGCTGCTTCGCTCCACCAGTCTGGATGAATTACCGGAGTTGTTTAATATCCTGAAAGGTGATATGAGTCTGATTGGTCCTCGACCGCTATTGGTGAGGTATCTCCCTTATTATACAGAAGAGGAGAGGCATCGGCACGATGTGAGACCGGGACTTACAGGTCTTGCACAGGTGAACGGAAGAAATGCCCTGGGCTGGGAAGAGCGTTTTGCCTATGACTTGGAATATGTCAACAAGCTTACTTTTTTTATGGATATGAAGATTATCGGCATGACGGTACAAAAGGTGCTGAAACGTTCGGACACTTTATCAGGAGCGGAACAAACAGTGGCAGATTTTGACGTTTACAGAAAAGAAAGGGCTGAAAGTAAGGATGAAGCAGATTGTCCTGTTTGAAAAAGAAATGGATAGCACACCGATAGAAGCCTTGTCGGGAAACTATGGTCCCAACCGTTATTTTATGAAACGGGACGATATGCTCCCGTTTAGCTTTGGAGGAAACAAGGTAAGGAAAGCGGCGGAGTTTTATAAGGATATAAAAAAGCAGGATGCCGATGTGGTGATGACCTATGGCAGCAACAGCTCCAATCACTGCCGCGTGATTGCCAACATGGCGGCTGCAATGGGACTTTTCTGTCATATTATATCGCCGGAGGAGAACAGGGAAATTTTGTTTAATACCGGCATGGTGGAGCAGTTTGGCGCACGAGTGGAAACATGTCCGGTAACGGAGGTGGCAGAGACCATTGAGCGCAGGAAAGCGGCTTATCAAGCAGATGGGAAAAAGGTGTATTTTATTGCAGGCGGCGGACACGGCAATTTAGGGACGGAAGGGTATGTGAAAGCATATCAGGAAATTTCGGACTATGAAAGGGAAAATCAGATTCGTTTTGATTATATATTCCACGCATCAGGGACGGGGACTACGCAGGCGGGACTGGTCTGCGGCAGGCTTTTAGCCGGTGATGGGGATACTAAAATAGTAGGAATCAGCATTGCGCGTGAGAAGGAGAGAGGGCGTCAGGTCGTAAAGGACAGCATTGCGGAATATTTGGGCGGGGATTTTGAGAAGCTCTACAGGGAAGAGGATTTAATCTTTACGGATGCGTACCGGCTTGGCGGCTACGGAAGGTTTCATGATGGCGTCACAGAAACGATAAAGGCTGTGATGCACAGAGAAGGGATTCCGATGGACACCACCTATGTAGGAAAGGCTTTTTGGGGAATGTGCCGGTATATGGAAGAGCAGAACATTACAGATAAAAATATCCTGTTTATCCATACAGGAGGGACGCCCCTGTTTTTTGACTTTTTAAAAGCCGAGTGAGCTGCCTGTGCAGAGAATTGGAGGAAAGAGTGAATATTTTAATTTTGAGCGCCGGCACCAGAAATAAAGTGGTGCGGTATTTTAAAGAGGCAGTGGGAAAAGAGGGCAGGGTGATTGCCACGGACTGTTCTAATCTTGCGCCTGCCGTTTACGAGGCTGATACATTTTATCTGGTTCCCAGAATCACAGAAGAGGGATACCTTGAGCAGATTTTGGACATTTGTAAAAAAGAGAGCATAGACGGCGTGTTTTCCCTGATTGATCCGGAGCTGAGCCTTCTGGCAAAGGAGAAGGAGAAGTTTCTTGCCATAGGTACGACGCCGGTTATTTCTCCTTATGAACTGGTGGAAACCTGCTTTGACAAATACAAAATGTATCAAATGCTGTGCGGGATGCAGATTCCCACAGGAAAATGCTATATTGACAAACATGATTTTTATCAGGCAGTGGAAAGAGGGGAGATATCCTATCCTGTTTTTGTGAAGCCGGTCAGGGGAAGCGCCAGTATCAATATCAATAAAGTATTTGGCAGCAAAGAAATAGAAGTATTGTTTGATGAGTATGATGATTTGATGATACAGGAATACATGAATGGAACGGAGTATGGCGCAGATGTATACGTCGATATGGTGACAGGCAGATGCACTTCTGTTTTTCTAAAGGAAAAGATAAAGATGCGCGCGGGTGAGACGGATAAGTCTGTATCGGTAAAGGACAGCGCGCTTTTTGCGATGCTGGAGGCGTTTGTGGAAAAATGCGGTTTTCGCGGTATGATAGATATCGATATTTTTAAGATAAACGATACCTACTATATCTCGGAGGTAAATCCCAGATTCGGAGGCGGATATCCCCACGCCTATGCATGCGGCGTGAATCTGCCTGCACAGGTATTGCGCAATCTGCGCGGGGAGAGCAATGAAAAGACGGTTGGCGATTATAAAGAAGGCGTCTGTATGATGAAGTACAATGAAGCGATGATTCTGGATATGAATGGCAGGGAGCTTGTGAAATAAATGAGTACAATACTGATACTGGCAAACTCTTCCGGCGGCTTGTATGACTTTCGGAACGAGCTTCTGCTGCAGCTTAAGAAACAGCATGAGGTGAAGATAAGCGTTCCTGACGATACGAAGGTAAGGGAGCTTCGGGAAGAAGGCTATGAGGTTTTCAAAACGCCTATTAACAGACGGGGTATGAATCCAAGAGAAGACCTGAAGCTGTTCTTTTCCTATAAGAAGCTGCTTTCGCAGCTAAAGCCCGACTTGGTGCTGGCTTATACCATAAAGCCCAATATTTACGGCGGGACTGCCTGCAGGAGAAAAAAGATTCCCTATATTGCCACCATAACAGGTCTGGGCAGCACATTCCAGAGGGAAGGGCTTATAAAAAAACTGATTATCCGGATGTACAAGACGGGTTTAAAGCGGGCAGAATGTGTCTTTTTTCAAAATGAACAGAATAAAGGGATATTTGAAAAATGCGGGATAAGGGGAAAGCGGAGCAGGCTGGTAAATGGCTCCGGCGTCAATCTGGACAAGCATACCTTTGAAGTCTATCCGGCAGAAGAGGACACGCGGTTTTTGTTTATCGGCAGAATTATGCGGGAGAAGGGAATCGAGGAGCTTCTGGCGGCGGCGGAGGCGCTGCAGGGCGAAAGAATCCGCTTTGAAATTATGGGCTACTGCGACGAGGATTATCAGACCAGGCTGGATGAATATGAGAGTAAAAATCTGATAAAGCAGATTGGCTTTCAGCCGGATGTACATGCGTATATCAAGGCGGCGTCTGCAATCATTCTTCCCACCTATCATGAGGGTATGTCCAATGTGCTGATGGAGGCGTCTGCAACGGGAAGACCGGTTATTGCCTCAAATATCAGCGGCTGCCGTGAAATCGTGGACGATGGAGAGACCGGTTTTTTGTGTGAGCCGCAGAGCAGTGAAAGCCTTATCCTTGCACTGCGCAGATTTTTAAAGCTTACCCATGAAGAAAGAAGCGAAATGGGACGCAGGGCGAGAGAGAAAATGGAACGGGAATTTGACAGAAGCAGGGTTTCTGACGTATATTTAGAGGAGATTACAGAGGTTTTGCAGAAGAGATAACAAAGGAGGATGTCATCGGATGCACTTGTATGAAGCTATTGTAAGCGGAAAAGAAAAGCTGTCCTTAGTAGGGCTTGGTTATGTGGGTATGCCTATTGCGGTTGCTTTTGCCAGAAAAATCAAGGTGATTGGTTTTGACCTAAACGAAAAGAAAATCGGGCTTTACAAAAGCGGCATTGACCCGACGAAAGAAGTTGGGGAGGAGGTAATCAGGAATACGACGGTGGAGTTCACTGCCGACCCTTCCTGCTTAAGAGAAGCGAAGTTCCATATTGTGGCGGTGCCAACTCCTGTAAATGACGACCATACGCCGGATTTGACGCCGGTGGAGGGCGCAAGCCGGATTTTGGGACAGAATCTGACCAAAGGTTCCATCGTGGTGTTTGAGTCCACTGTGTATCCCGGCGTGACAGAAGAGATTTGCGTTCCGATTCTGGAGAAGGAGTCGGGCTTAAAATGCGGCGTGGATTTTAAGATTGGCTACTCTCCTGAGAGAATCAATCCCGGTGACAAGGTGCATCGTCTGGAAACGATTACAAAGATTGTGTCCGGCATGGATG
>CAMWUP010000114.1 GCA_947177465.1 uncultured Lachnospiraceae bacterium | reverse complement strand
TTCTAAAATATAATAACCAAAGATAACGGTATCATCGAAAATACCTGTTCAGGATACTTTATATATATCTTGTTATTTTCTATGGTTTCTATGTTGGATGAGTCGGCTAAAAAACGATAGGAAGATTCTGATTCATAATCAGAAATATCATATCCATAGGAGGTTTTTTTGATAATTAACTTACCGGTTCCATAATCCGAAAAATACTCATATTCTCCTTTCAAACTTTCCAATTCAGATAAATCGGCTTGCTCTGACAAGAGTGAGTTTGTACTTACTTCAGCAGCAAAAATTTTGCTACACAATCCTGTATATTCATCATAAGAAATTTCAGTTCCATTCCACGTATATTTCATTCCTGCCTCTGCATTATTTGGGTCAGCAAGCTCCTCGCCAAAATTTATTTCTGCTACTAAGTTATCAGCTCCTTCATATTTTTCCATATGGTAAGCTTCATAACCCGCATTCATTCTGTTGCTATACAGAATCAATATAGCGCCATTAAAATAGGTATAAGACAGAATACAGGCATTGCCATCCCCCGCGGCAAATTTATATACCCTGTTATCACGCGCGTCAAAGTACATTCCGCCATAGGGACCGTTAATAACCAGTTCATTCTCCCCATCATTGTCAAGATCGACTTTCTCTCCGATAGAAAATGAATCCCATTCACCAGAATCCATATTTAAATCAGAAATATAAAATGCTGACGTCAAATCTGTGGAGTCAACTGCGTTTATTTGACCGCTAATAAATAAATCTAATAGTTCTTCTGCTGTCTTTTCCGAATCAACCGCCTGTGCACCGTTTTCCTGTTGATTTGCAGAAGACTCCTTTGTATTTACGGTTTCATCTCCTTTTATCTCTGTTACTATCTGTCCCGCCCCTTCCGGATTTTCTGCCGGATTCGCGTCAGCTGAACCTGCGCTATCACCTATTTCTGTTATACTGCCCATTATGTCTGATTTATCATCTTGGGAACTCTTTGTCTGACTACATGATGAAAGTACTGCCATTGTCACTACCGCTGCCGCCGTTATTGCCATTTTTCTCATTTTTTCTATCCTCCTGTAATATAATGAACGCCTTATTTATATCACAGTGCGAAAGCCAATAACATACTTCCTGCATAAACGACATCTTTTTTGCATAAACGACACAAATTAATTATCAAGCCACATTCTCCACTGGAAGAACTCTTTCTTAAACTCCTTACCGTGCGCTCTTCCAATTACTACCTTTATCCCATTGCAAAGCGTGACCTCACGGCTGTTTACTTCTTTAATATATTTTAAATTGACAATATACGACCGTTGTATATGGAAAAAGCCAAATTGGGATAAGCTTTGCGCTGCTTCGGATATCCGTCCTTCACAAAAATGTTCGCTGCCATCCAACATAAGATATCTTAGTTTCCTTCCGTTCGTCTCAACCAGTATAAGTTCATTCAAATTTATCTTTATCTGAATCCCAGCAGTATTGTTACAAAGAACAATCCTATCCTGAACCCTGTTTTTAAGGAAAAAGTCAAGCGCCTCATCGATTTCCTCCAAATGTTTTTTGTCAATGTATCTGAAAGCATTCACCCGATAACCCAATCTTGCCAGTTCTGTATGTGAAGTTAAAAAGCATATCTTACATTGCCTTTCGGAATCCATCAATTTTTCAGCTATTCCAAAACCATCGTCGCCTTCTGCAAGCTCAATATCCAGAAACAGTAAGTCGGCATCTGCATTTTTCAAAAAATCTCTTCCATTGTTATATACATTTATTTTAAAGACAATATTTTTATCCCTGCAATATTTTTCAATGGCAGCCTGTATCTTATCTCTCCATACTGCTTCATCTTCTACAATAGCTATTTTCATTCCTCTTTCTCCTCTGCTTTGGCAGTTGGTATAGCAATACTGATTTTAAACAACGCTTCTCTATTTTCCACTATGGATTCCATATAACATTCACCATGATACTTTTCAACAGTTGCTGTGATATTTTTAAGACCAAAACCATGATTTTTCTTATCCTTTTTTGATGTCATAAAAAAGTCTGATTTTGTGTTAATTCTTTTGGCAACACTGTTACTGACAACAATAAAAATTTCCTTCTTGTGTTCTACAAATTCAACACGTATTCTGGGAACATCTGCTTTTACCGCCGCTTCAACAGCATTTTGCAGTATATTTCCCATCAGTGTTGTAATATCAATCATCTCTAGAGGCATTTTTTCCGTCAGCTTCCCTAATACAACAAACTCTATGTTTTCTTTTCCCGCCAAATAAAAATAATAATTTATAATAACATCAAGAAAACCGTCCCCCGTGTGAATCTTTAAGTCAAAATCCTCCTGCATATCCCAGATGGTATCTATATAATCTTTGGCAGCCTCCATCTTTTTTTGGTTAATCAGCTCTCTTAGCGCACCGATATGATTTACCAAATCATGCCTGAAGCGCCGTATTGCTGCCGACTGCTGCAGCTGGTAATCATACTGCTGTTTTTGCATCTGCATAAAAAACTGAAGCTCTCTATTCTGCCTGTTCGACAATATATTTTTAATAGCAAGACTGAGCGTAAGAAAGATGGCATAAATTGCACCTGCAATACTGATGAAAAATGTTACATATGTATCCCAGCCATACATTGCACTATTCTCGTCAAAGAACACAAAAACGAAATTATAGAACATTTGAAAAATGCTGCCCTGTATTAACAGTGCAAGCTTATACTTAAGCCCGATATCGCATAAATAAACTTCATTCTTTTTCAGAAGCCTGACATATACCAAAAGATATACCAAAAACGAAAGAATATAGGCAGGTTCCATCCACCACGTTATATCCGTACCGGCAATCCCCCCGCCTATCAACACAATTTGTATCAGCATTACACTAAATGTATCAACGATTCCCGTAAAATACATAAGTCCAAAGCTTAATACGATAAGATGCAGCAGATTGTCCTCAAAAAACAGACTGATAGAAAGCACGCTCCAAACCATATAAACAATTGGAGAATTGATATCAAAATATGCGTTGAAAACACCCGCCGATAACATGATTGACACAGATGCACAGATAAAAAACCTATTTTTTCTTGGACTTAATCTAAAACCGAAATGACATATAAATAGATATATAAAATAATTTAAAATATTGTCGGCAATATAAATCATGTTCCTCTCTCCTGACAGTATCCTGTGGTATCACGGGTGTATTTCTCCCAAACATAATGTCAGATAATCGTTTTCACCCATTCTACCAAAGGACCGCCTTTATGGATGTCTATATACCGCCTGAATAATTCTTTGCTTTCCGCTTCTAATATTCCTGATGTAATGACAGGGAGACAAAAGGATGATTCTGTATGATGCGCAGACCAGGTTTTCTCAGCCCATTTCGCCGCACCGTCAGAGGGCGCATCAAGGGAATAGTATATTTTTCCAACAAATGATGATATCGCTGCGCCCAGGCACATCATGCAGGGCTCTAAATTTGTGAACAATTCCATTTGCGCTTTTTCTTTTGCATTTATTCTTTTCTTATCCAGTTCAAGCAAGGCTTTTATCTCCGCGTGAACCAACAATCTTTTATCTTTGCTTTCCGATGTGTGGCTCTGCGTTATGATAGTATCGTTATGAAATATAATACATGCTATCGGCAGCTCATTTTTTTCTAACGCTTGTTCTGCTAAATCAATTACAAGCTTCATTTTTTCATTCACAGTCATATCTACCGCCTCCTTGCTCATAAACCCTTTTGCCCAGCAGCGTAATTGCCTGTGCCGGACAAAGATTGATACAGCGGTAGCACATTGTGCATTTATTGCCCGGTATGGCTTTTTCTTCGCCCAAAGATATATTTTTCATCGGGCAGACCGAAACACATTTTCCGCATTTCACACACGCATTTCCATTGATTTTCAGCCGGTCTGAATAGTTTTTGGTCTTGTTGCAGAAATATAGTCTCTGTCCCAACAATCCTGCTGCATGACTTAAGAAACCCAGTCCCTCCTGCGGCGGATTGCCTTCCTTTAATTTCTGCGCTGCTTTCTCAATTTTATCTGCCGCTTTCGCTATCAATTCCTGATTTTTATGGAACGGTTTTTTTAAAGCTTTTTCATCACAAATGCTGTCCGGCATCCTTAAATGAAGCCCCCCCATTATGTTTGCGCCATATTTACGTAACAGGCGGGCAAGTATCCCCGCTCCATCCCCGCTAAACATTCCCATTGTAGCAACCACAAAAATATTTCGTCCATTCCACACATCCTGATTGTCAACAATGAAATCCTTTACGATTTTGGGAATGTTACTGAACTGCACCGGATAACCTATGACAATTTCATTATGTAAGCTTATTCTTTGCACCACATTTTCTTCTTCAATAGAAGTGACTTCTGCCATAGGGTCATACGCCTGTATCAATTTTTCGACGCAATATTTTGTATTCCCTGTACCACTAAAATATATCCCAATCATATACAATTACCGCCTTACATTTCTGGTGTGTCTGCCATTATTTGTAATAATACCCATTTCCTTCATATCGTTTTTCGCACCTATGCCAGACTTATTATTCTTGCATAGTTATTTTCCGAAGCTTCCACAATTTTGATTTTTCCGGTTTGAATAAAGTAATCTATCCTTTTTGCATACCACCAGTCCCCTACCCCTAGCTGATTACACCCAAGGATATCGCCAATCAATCTTGCTTCTTTGATGGGCGTTTGCGTA
Source organism: uncultured Lachnospiraceae bacterium (assembly GCA_947177465.1). Classification (GTDB taxonomy): domain Bacteria; phylum Bacillota; class Clostridia; order Lachnospirales; family Lachnospiraceae; genus Acetatifactor. The sequence goes on along the minus strand of CAMWUP010000114.1, from coordinate 1,917 downwards.
ATTCTTTTCCAAATCAGGAAATCATAAAAGTCTTCAGGCACTCCAATCACTTTCCCATTAACGACTGCCCGCAAAGGACTGTTATCTTCCTGCAGAACACCCCATAACATGGCATACATCCGAATTTCTTCCTTGGATAATTTCTTTTCACAATTTAAAAATCCGGCAAATTCTTCCGCGGCAATCTCGCCCCAGTTTTTGTAGGAGACGATAGAATGATCTGAACGGACTCTATATTCCGGCAATTTTACGACGCTTATCTCATTTGGGTACTTTTGAAGGCTGGCACACAAATGATAAAATCCGCACCTCGAGTAAGCGGCATCGCTGTACCACACCCTGATTGCTTCCCCCTCCTCCAAATATGCCTTCAGACGCTCCATTTCCGTACAATAGCAACCACATAATTGCAATAGCTCTGCGTCCATTTTCCCATCTTTTCCCCATTGCTCTTGTGCATACATGGAATAAATCAGGTGCTTACGGTAATCACTGCCTGCATCCTCCCTGATATTGCCAATGTCCAATAAAAAACCGAGGCAAATAACCTCTTTGGCCGTTCCCTCAATCCAGCCGCAGTTTTCCCTTTTTGGCGGTTTCTTTTTTCCGGCTGCCCATACAGATGTAGGACCATCCGTTTTACCTGCAATGACGGTATTTTTTGCCGCCTTCATTGCGCCTGCTTCACTTTCACCAAATAATACCTCTATCACAACGCTGCTCCTTCTTTTGGCGTGGTTGATTGACTCCTTCTTTTCTTATCAGGAATTATAGCACAAAATAAATCAGGTAGGAAGAACTCATTGAAATGCTGTACTACAACAGCGTTACCATAACCACCTTTGACAGTTATCCCTTATAACCAATGCGCTACTTACAAGCAATATAAATATCCATACTCTCCCCGTCGGTTTCAAAGCAGGGAATAACATCCTTTCCTGTTTGTTCCAGACCGTTTACACGCATATACTCCATCAGTGTTTTATAAGCGTTGGGAATGGTCACAAAAGGGTTTTCAAAGGGCGTTTCAATGTGTATTGCCGCATACTTATGAGCTGCCTGCTCGTGGATTTCAATGTCAGGAGGGACAACCCCTTCAGGCAGTATCCATGCCGCTTCATAGCCGTGCATATTAAAAACATTTATCTGTTCCTGTGACACATTTGGAAAATCCCAGCCAATGACACGAGGGTGATCCACACCGCAGCTACGGGCAATAGAAAATATTCTGTCGATAGCGTCCCCCTCCGGTTCAGAGCTTATAACAGCATGTTTTATATAACGGAAAGCGGGAACGGTCTCGACGCGCAAATTTGAATATGCTTCGCCGCAAGTAACCATTTCATCGCGGAACAAGTTGTCCAGCGAGCAATTGAAAAGCCTGCAAAGCTCTATAGCCTTTTCCATTTCAGGCTGCGCTGTATCCAGCTCCCATTTTGATACAGTTTGGCGGCTGATATTCATTTTTTCAGCCAAATCCTCCTGCGTCATATTTCCTCTTAGATGCCTTAAAAACTGCAAATTTTTTCCAAAGCTCATAAAATATTCTCCTTTTATTTTATTGCGCCGCGCCGCATTATCAGTATAGTATTATCCCAGACAAGCTGCAACCAACCTATAGGAGCAATTTTTTTGAATCACGCAACTTCAGAGTGCGAAGAAAATTGAGCAGTGGTAAACTAACTGAAATGCTTTGACAAGTGTTCGTATAGTTGTAAATCAATGTCTTTAAAGACATTAAAAATAATCCGTTCCATACAGTCGCCATGCTTTTCCAAGAATGCTGTTACTGTTTTCCATGCGACTTCCGCCGCCTTATCATTTGGAAAATGAAATTCCCCCGTTGAAATACAACAGAGCGCCACGGACTTGATATCATGCTCCAAACAGCATTTCAGGACGTTTTCATAACAGCTG
>CAMWUP010000113.1 GCA_947177465.1 uncultured Lachnospiraceae bacterium | reverse complement strand
CAGATCAAGGGGCTATTCTGTCTGTCTTATTCCTACAATAAACTTACGCTATCGGGAAGAGATAATGCATTGACAAAATGATGAATTCGTTGTATGCTTTACAAAAATATTACTAAAGGCTATGAAGAGAAGAGTAAGTAGTTAGATATGTTACAGAGAGTCTGATTAGGTGAGAACAGACACAGAAGGAACTACTGAAAATGGTCTCGGAGCTGCGTACCAAAGCTATCATGCCAAGGCTACGACGGGTGCACCCGTTACAGTGATAGACTATCGATGAATCATTTCTCATCCGTAGTTGATAAGGCTTATATCGTGAGGTATAGGTGAATTTAGGGTGGTAACACGAAGCATTTGCTCTCGTCCCTGAAAAAGAAATTTTTCAGAGAGGAGGGCTTTTTTATTTCAGAAAATGGAATGACCTATAAGGTCACAAAAAACTAAGTTATCACTATAAATCAAGAAATGAGGTATGTAAGATGAGAAATATTTTAATTGGTGGCGCATGGCCGTATGCAAATGGTTCATTGCATATAGGGCACATAGCGGGATTATTGCCAGGAGACGTATTGGCAAGATATCATAGGGCTATTGGAGACAATGTATATTTTGTATCAGGAAGTGATTGCCACGGAACTCCTGTAGCGCTTCGAGCCAAACAAGAAAAGAGAACCCCACAAGAAGTTAGTGATTTTTATCATGAAGAGTTCGTAGATTGCTTTGACAAGCTGGGTTTTAGTTATGATGTATATACAAAAACATCTTCGGATGAGCATAAAAAATTTGTAAGGGATTTTCATAAAAAATTGTATGAAAATAGCTTTGTTTACGAAAAAGAGGTTCCACAAGCATATTGCGAAGTTTGTGATACCTTTTTGGCTGACCGCTTTGTTCTAGGAAAATGTCCAAAATGTGGAAAAGACGCTAGAGGGGACCAATGTGATGCTTGTGGTACAGTGCTCGAACCAGAAAATCTTGTAGAGCCAATTTGCGCAGTATGTGAAAAACCTATAAGCTTTAAAACTTCAAAACATTTATATATAGCTATTACTGAATTACAAGCTGAACTGAGGGCACTGGCTGCTAATCACCCTAAATGGAGAAAAAATGCTATTGCCTTTACAAATAAGTATATAGATGATGGTTTAAGAGACCGTGCTTTGACAAGAGATTTAGAATGGGGAATAAAAGTTCCCAAAGATGGTTACGAAAAGAAAACGATTTATATATGGGCAGAAAATGTATTGGGATATTTATCTGCAAGTAAAGTAGCTGCTGAATTAAGAGGTACTGATTTTCACGAACTCTGGGGCAAAGAAGCGAAACATTATTATGTGCACGGAAAAGATAATATTCCATTTCACACAATTATTTTACCGTCGCTTTTGCTGGGGAATGGTGGAGATTGGCATCTGCCGGACCAGATTGTGTCAAGCGAATATCTAACTTTAGAAGGGAGAAAAATATCTACCAGTCAAAATTATGCAATCTGGGTTAAGGAACTGTTAGATAATTATGAAGCAGATTCAATTCGTTACTTTTTCTTAGCAAATGGTCCGGAAAAGAAAGATGCAGATTTTTCGTGGAGAGAATATGTTCATAGTCACAATGGTGAACTACTCGGGGCATACGGAAATTTTGTGAACCGTTCGTTAGCGTTTATTGCAAAATATTTTGATGGGATAATACCAGCGGGAATAGATAATCCATCTATAAACAATCATATAGATGAATTGTTTGTTTCCGTCGGCAAGCAGATTGAGAACGGTACTTTCAAAGACGCAATTGCTGAAATATTTGATTTTGTAAGATATGCAAATAAGTTTTTTGATGCAGAGCAGCCTTGGATTACCAGAACCACTGATAGGAAAGCATGTGAAAATACACTTTATCAATGTGTTCAGATTATTGCCAATTTAGCAGTCTTACTATCCCCATTTTTACCGTTTTCATCAGATAAAGTGTGTAAGTGGCTGGGGATAAATAATAGATGGGAAAAACAGTCTGTTTCAGCCGGTTATTTACTTCCTGAAGTGGAAATATTATTTCGAAGAATAGATAAAAAGGTTATAGAAATTGAAACAGAAAAATTAAAGTCCATTTTATAGCTGCCTTTGCTTTTATTAGCCCTTTTTTGCACCTATACAACGAACCTGTTATCAAACGGGGCACAGCCAAAGGATGTGCAGGAACTTTTAGACCACTCGGATGTAAGTACAATCATGAATGTCTATGCGCACGCCACAAGGGGGCAAAGAGAGATTCCGCAAAGTTCTTGGATAAGGTTGTGGGAATGAATTAAAACTAAATAAGAAAAACTTTCCCTTGTAACCTGCCCATGAGGGTAAAAAACAAGGGAAAGGATACATATTTTGGGGTTTGTCATTGTGGAAATCCTTGAAAATAAAGGAAAGAAGCTGCGTAACTGACTGATTACTGCGGAAGCAGCGTAGGTACGCCCAAATACTTCAATTCCGGAATCAGGTTTTCTTGTGCATAATGTTATGTGATAATATCCCAAATCTATGGGAACAATTTGTTCATCAGGACACTCCGAACTCCATTCTGACAACCAAAACAAATCAATCACACATAATTTTTCATCTTGAATATCAATGCCTAAGCACTGGATCACAATGATATATTATGCGTTTTCGACTTCGCCAGCAGTAGATACTTCACATACATTCCACATTTGAGTGCTATACTACCTCAAAGGAGGTGCTGCAATGGCAACACTATTGATTGTTGAGGATGACCATAAGACTAACGCTGCGATTTGCGAATATCTAAAGCCCGCAGGGCACAATGTCATTCCGGCCTATGACGGCGGGGAGGCATTAAAAATTTTCCAAGAGAACAATATCGACCTTGTTGTGCTGGACATTATGCTGCCCCGTGTCAGCGGTCTGTCCGTCCTGCATGAGATAAGGCAGACAAGCACGACGCCCGTCCTAATGCTCACGGCTGTTGAGGATGAATATACGCAGGTCATGAGCTTTGATGAACAGGCCGACGATTACATGACAAAGCCCTTTTCGATGGTATTGCTGGGAAAACGAATTACTGCAATCTTGCGTCGAAGTGGTCGGGTCTCCCTGAATCAAAAGATGACCTTTGGTGATGTGACCGTCGATTTCTCCGGCTACACCGCCAGCGACAGCGCCGGAAAAATTGACATCATGCCCAAGGAAATTGACTTGCTCCGGCTGCTGGTAGAGCATAAGGGGCTGGTGCTGACCCGCTCACAGATTTTGGATGAGCTATGGGGTACTGACTATCCGATTATCGACCGGACCATAGATACTTATATCAAAAATCTGCGGAAAAAATTGCGGCTTGACTGTATTGTGACGGTCAAAGGGATTGGTTATAAGTATGAGGTGCAGACATGAAACGGGTAAAATTGTTTCCGAAAATCTTTCTCTACACATTGGGTATTATGCTGTTCATTATTGTTATCTCACATGGACTGATTTACTTGCTTGCGCCGCGGATGTGGTTTGAGTTTGGAGGATCAAGAGACGTGACAGACAATGTTGTGGTCAGCATCAATCAAGAGAAATTTGTGGCTGAAGCCGTAGGAAAAGCCCTGCCGGTTTCTGTCGGATGTTCCCTGCTGATTTCCATTGTTTGTTCACTTCTGTTTTCCAAGATGATTGCCGACCCGGTCAAGAAGATTTCTGCGTCAACCGAGCAGATGATGAAATTAGACCGCGGGGCAGGCTGCTTTGTGCATACAGAGGAGGAAATTGGGCTATTGGCACAGAATGTCAACAAATTATATTCCGGTCTTTTGTCCACTATAGAGCATTTAGAGCGGGAAAAAGATGCCGTGCGCAATATGGAGCGTGCCAAGGTGGATTTTCTGCGAGCGGCATCCCATGAGCTGAAAACGCCTGTGACTGCGCTGAACGCTACGCTGGAGAATATGATTTTAGGAGTTGGGAAGTATCAGGATTATGCAGCTTGTCTGCCGGAGTGCAAAGAAATGGTCGAGCAGCTTTCCGGTATGATACATGAAATTTTGGAAACCTCTAAGTTGAATTTGACCGCTGAACCGCCGAAGTCGGTTGATGTGTCCGAGCTGCTGGCAGAACTGTGCGAACCCTACCAACTGATTGCGGCGGCGCATCAAATCACATTCTCTCTTGATTTGCCAAAACAGCTTCCCGCTACATTGTCTGTTGGTCCGTTCAGTAAGGTAGTGTCCAATATTCTCGCCAATGCCGTTGCTTATACAGAGGCAGGGAACGTCGTTTCCGTATATATGAATGGGCGCAGCTTTGTAGTTGAAAATGAGTGTGACCCTATCCCTGTCGATGAAATTCGACGCCTGTTTGAACCGTTCTACCGTCCGGACTTCTCCCGAAGCAGGGAGAGCGGCGGCAATGGATTGGGTCTCTACATTGTGGATACGCTTTTGACCTCTATGGATATTCCCTATTCTTTTGCACCTATGAAGTCCCCTCTTGGGATGCGCTTTACCATTCAGCTGTAAATTTCTGTCCAAATTCCATATACGTTTCATACCTGTTCCACATTGGGGTGCTATTCTACGAGTGCGTTCGGAAGAACAGCACAACAATATGGAGGTATCAAATCGTGAACATTTCAAAAAGAGCGTTTCTATACGTCGTGCGAAAACGGGGGAAAACCATTCTCCTGTTCGCAATCCTGCTGATTATGGCAACCTTTGTCCTGACGGGACTTTCCGTCTGGAAAGCGTCGGAGGCCGCACAGATTGATTTGCGGCAGAGCCTGGGCGGCAAATTTGACGTTTTCCCGGATTGGGAGAACAGCCCTTATATAGTCAAGGAAACCGTCATGGATGAAGAAGTGGATGAGGAAACCGGTATAATATCAAGCAGTTATATCATGTATTCCACTGTACAATTCACTCCGGAGAATATCGCCGCCATCAAAGGTGTTTCCGGCGTAAAGTATTGCAGTGCACGAAATGACGATATTCTTCCGTTTGATGGGATTTCCCTGTTTCCCGGAACGCTCGCAATCGATGCAAAATATCGGGGCTGTACAAAGGTGCTGGGCGTCTGTGGCACAGAGGATGACGAACTTTTTACCACCGGCACACTGACACTGACAGAGGGGCGGCACATTTCCGTCAGCGACGCCTATGTTGCGATTATCAGTCAGGACTTGGCAGAACGAAATGAACTGAAAGTCGGAGACTATCTCACCGCCCATCGTTACAGTATAGAAGAGCAAGGCTTTACCGGGCAGGAAATTAAGGTGCAGATTATTGGGCTGTTCACTCCTAATGCGGTGGAGCGGTTTGGGGAAATGGTCACTACCTACGACAAAATCCAGAATCGGGTTTTTGTGGATTTGCAGACAGTAAAAGAAAGTGACGCCGCCGCAATTAACTATGGCTTTTCCGCACTTCAAGTCACGATAGACGACCCGCGGGACATGGCGCAGGTAATAGCCGATGTAAAGGCCCTGCCGGGGATTGACTGGAAAGCCTTTACCATTGAGACGGACAACGAAACCTACGAGAGCGCTGCCGCGCCGCTGGCTACGCTGAATGAACTGGTCGTGACCCTGCTGGTGGTTATCATTGTTGTCAGCGCTATTATTCTGGCACTGATATTGACCCTGTGGACAAAGACCCGCATCCATGAGATTGGCGTATTCCTGTCCGTAGGTATCAAAAAATCTGCCATCATCGGGCAGTATCTGATGGAGGTACTTTTGATTGCCGTCCTCGCCTTTGGACTCTCTTACTTTACCAGCAGCGCCGTGGCGGGGCAGATTGGCAACCATCTGCTGCAGCAGAGTATGCAGAACGAGTCGGAGGATGAAGGAGTCGTTTCTGCCGCTGCCGCTGTTGATGTAGGCGCGGACAACCTCATTCAAAAGCCCTTGCCCACGGAGAACGGTATTCAGGTGTCCGTTGGGCCGGATAACCTTGCTCAACTCTATTTGATTGGGCTTGCCATCGTCATTGTGGCTGTCAGCACATCGTCCATCACCATCATGCGGTTAAAACCTCGTGAAATCCTGTCTAAAATGAGCTGAAGGAGGGACTATTATGTCTATATTGGAATTGAAAAATGTTTCCTATGCCTATGAAAAGGGCAAAGCGGTTTTGCAGAATATCAGCACAGAACTGGAAAGCGGGAAGATGTACGCCATCCTCGGCCCGTCCGGGTCCGGAAAGACCACTCTGTTGTCTCTGTTGGGCGGGCTGGATGTGCCGACACAGGGCAATGTCCTGTTTGACGGTGAGGATATTATGGTAAAAGGCTTGGAATACCACCGCAGAAACCATGTCTCGCTGATTTTCCAGAGCTACAACCTGATTGACTACATGACGTCTGTTGAGAATGTGCGGCTCACTGCAAAGCTGGACGCCGCTCCCATTCTGGAGCGGATGGGGTTGAAACAGGACGAGATTACACGGAATATACTGAAGCTGTCCGGTGGACAGCAGCAGCGGGTGGCGATTGCGCGGGCACTGGCCTCCGATGCTTCAATCATTTTAGCGGATGAACCGACCGGAAATCTGGATGCCGATACCGCTGAAGAAATCACAGCAGTATTGAAAGAGAGCGCCCATGCGTATGGGAAATGTGTTGTCGTAGTGACACATGACCGCGAAGTTGCAAAGCAGGCGGATGTGGTGTTGGAA
>CAMWUP010000112.1 GCA_947177465.1 uncultured Lachnospiraceae bacterium | reverse complement strand
CTGTTACATAGCCTTCAGCCATCTCAAGGTAACGGGGGCCTTTCTTTAAAGTTCCGTACATGGTACCTACCTGACTGCGAAGTCCTTTACCCAAATCCTCAAGGCCGGCGCCTACAGGAAGCCCATCCTCTGAAAATGCACTCTGGGAACGTCCATAAACAATCTGCAAAAACAGCTCTCTCATCGCCGTATTAATTGCATCACATACAAGGTCTGTGTTTAATGCTTCCATAACAGTAAGACCCGGCAGAATCTCTGCAGCCATAGCTGCGGAATGAGTCATACCAGAGCAGCCGATTGTCTCAACCAGCGCCTCTTCAATAATTCCGTTCTTCACGTTCAGGGACAGCTTGCAGGCGCCCTGCTGCGGTGCACACCAGCCCACACCGTGTGTAAAACCGGAAATGTCTTCAACTTTTTTAGCCTGAACCCACTTTGCTTCTTCAGGAATCGGTGCACAGCCGTGATGAACACCCTGTGCTACGGGACACATTTCTTCAACTTCCTTTGAATAAATCATGTGAAATCTCCTTTCAAAAATAAATATGATATTTACTTATCATTTTCATCGTGTACATTCTCTCATATTTGCAGTAAAAAATCCAGTCATTTTTCAAAAATGTGGGGAATTTACACGATTATTGACGTTTGGAAACAATCTCGCCTCCGTTTTTACAGATGGAATCCGACGGCACAAAACCGCGCACGGAAGAAACTGGATAAATATTGCTGTTTCTGCCGACAATCGTGCCGGGATTCAGCACAGAATTGCAGCCAACTTCCACAAAGTCCCCCAGCATGGCGCCCATCTTTTTTAAGCCCGTAGGAATCCGCTCTCCGCCTGCCTTCACCGTCACAAGCGTTTTATCGCTCTTGACATTGGAGGTAATAGAGCCGGCGCCCATATGCGCACGATATCCCAAAATGCTGTCACCGACATAATTGTAATGCGGCACCTGTACTTTATTGAAAAGCACCACGTTTTTAAGCTCCGTGGAATTTCCCACAACTGCACCTTTTCCCACAATGGCACTTCCCCGAATATACGCACAATGCCGGATTTCTGCCTCTTCGTCAACGATAAGAGGACCATTTAAGGACGCTGTGGGCGCAATATGTGCTGACTTTGCCACCCAAATATTTTCACCCCTCTTTTCAAACAGCTCTTCCGGCAGGGAATTGCCGAGTTCTATAATAAAATCATGAATCCTGCCGAGCACTTCCCAAGGATAAACAACTCCCATAAACAAATCCGCCGCTATGGTTTCCTCTAAATTATATAGCTTCTCTACCTTAACTGCATCCATATCCTACCTCTTCCTGATTTTATATTTGCTTACTCCTATTCATGTTACAGGGGATGGACTATATAGTCCATTCCCGTCACTTGCAACAGGATTATTCACCGCTTATTTTTTATAATTGACTGCCGCCGCATCAAACTTCCCAAATAACTGCGACTGGTTTGACTGCTGTTTTACGGCGTTTGTCCTTCTGGATACAAAGCCATCCAGTTTTTCCATATATTCATCTGCCGTAATGCTGCCGTTGGCAACCATGGTCAGTCCCTTTTCCCAGCTTGCCGTAAGCGCCGGATTTAAAAGCGGACGTATAGAGCCGTCCACCACGTCATAAATCATTTCGCCCATCAAGGTGGGGGTTAAAATCTGCGTCTTTTTGTTCAATGCAAGATACTCAATATTTACCAGTTTTTTCAATATTTCCGCCCGGGTTGCCGAAGTACCTATGCCGGAGCCTTTTATCTGTGCCCTCAGCTCTTCATCCTCAATAAGCTGTCCCGCATTTTCCATGGCAAGTATCATGGTGCCGGAATTGTAACGCTTTGGCGGCGATGTCTCTCCTTCTTTTATTGTGAGCTCCCTGAGTGTCAGGCTCTCGCCGGCCTTTAGCTTTTGAAGCTGCTCCATAAAAGCAGCATCACATTTTGTCTCTTCCTCGTCTTCTCCCTCTGACGGCGCCTCGCCGCTTTCCTCTTTTTTTCTGGAAAAGGAAAACTGCACCACTTTCAAATATCCTTCCTGCTGCAAGACCTTAAAACCTGCAAAAAACTTTTCTCCTTTTACATTTGCCACAAGAGATACTTTCTGGTACACGGCAGGCGGAAAAAAGATGCTTAAAAAACGACGTACAATAATCTCATACACCTTCTGCGCCGTAGGATTTAAACCTGCCAAAGCACCAAAACCCTGCCCTGTAGGAATCACGGCATAATGGTCCGTTATCTGTTTGTCATTGACATAACGGGTCTTGGCAATTCCTTTATAGCTTCCGCTCTTTAGAATTTCCTCTGCAAAAGCAGCCGCCTTGTCGTAATACTTAAGCCCCGCAATATTTTTGTGAATCTCCTTCGCAACCGCTGTAGAAAGCACTCTGGCATCCGTTCTCGGATAAGTCACCAGTTTTTTCTCATAAAGTTCCTGAATCATCTGCAAAGTCTGATCCGGACTGATTTTGAAATATTTTGAGCAGTCATTCTGCAGCTCCGCCAGATTATACAGAAGCGGCGGATTTTTTGTCTCTTTCTTTCGTTCTATGCTGTCCACCACCGGAATATGACGGGATTGCCCCGGTTCCGCAGACTGCTCCTGTCGGACATCGTTCTGCTGCTTTGGTACGGCGTCTGCCTCTTGTCCTGATTCCGTCTGCACGGCATCCGCAAGTGCAGACTGCAGCGCTTCTGCATCTTCCTTTTTCTTAAAACCGTTTTCTTTATATAAAAGCTGGGAGGCATAATACTTGGACCCCTCCACAGCGCGCCATTCACCCTCAAAATTCTTCCCTGCATAAGAAAATCCGCCCAAAAGACGGTAAAAAGGTGTTTTGATGAAGGCTCGTATCTCCCGCTCGCGCTTTACCACCATGCCGAGCACACAGGTCATGACGCGCCCCACGGAAATTACGGCTCTTTCCCTCTTTAAATATCCCTTCACTGCGTTGCCGTATTTCAGTGTAAGCACCCTCGAAAAATTGATACCCATCAGGTAATCTTCCTTGGCGCGCAGATAAGCCGCATCTGCCAGATTGTCGTAGACTGACAAATCCTTTGCCTCTTTGATGCCTCGCAGAATTTCCTCCTCCGTCTGCGAATCAATCCAGACTCTTTTTCTTTCCTTACCTTTGACGCCTGCCATCTGCTCCACTAAACGGTATATGTATTCTCCCTCGCGTCCGGAGTCGGTACAGACATAAATCGTACTGACGTCCTTCCGTGAAAGCAGGCCACTAACAATGGCAAACTGCTTCTTCACACTGTCAATGACCTCATACTTAAATTCTTTTGGTATAAAAGGAATGGTATCGTATGACCACTTTTTATATGCTGCGTCATACGCCTCCGGATAACTCATTGTTACCAAATGGCCTACGCACCAGGTTACAATCGCATCCTCTGACTCTAAATAGCCATCTTTCCCTGTCATATTTTGTTTCAGCGCCTTGGCAAATTCCCGCGCGACACTTGGTTTTTCTGCTATGTATAAACTCTTTCCCACCAATTTTCCTCACTTATGGCGCACAACCCGTATTACAGAAGCCCTATCAGCATCTGTTCAATATCTTCCGCCGGCACCGGTCTGCCCAGCAGATACCCCTGAATGATATCACAGCCAATCTGCTGCATATAGTCAAACTGATCCTGTGTCTCCACGCCCTCTGCAACCGTTTCATAGCCAAGCTTGCTGACCATGGACACAATGGATTCGGTGATGATTTTCGTCGATTCATCCGTGATAACCCTGTCCACAAAGCTCTTGTCTATCTTGAGCGTGTCAATTGGCAGCCCGTTTAGATAGGACAGAGAAGAAAAACCAGTTCCGAAATCATCTAAAGATATCTTGACGCCGTAATCTCTCAGCGTCAAGAGCTTGTCCTTCACTTCCTCAAAGTCCTCGATTAAAATGCCTTCCGTAATCTCCAGTTCTATCTCGCTGGGATCCACCTCGTATTTTTGAATCATTTCCAAAAGCTTTCCGACAAAATCCTTCCGCTTATACTGAATCGCAGAAATATTAATGGACATGATAAGCGGACACCCGTACTTGCGCTTCCATTCTGCATAATGTCGGATGCTCTCCTCCATAACCCAGCTTCCTATCGGGATAATGGCGCCGTTCTTCTCCGCAATCGGAATAAAAACTGCCGGACTTATCATTTTGTTGTCCTCGTCCCTCCAGCGTATCAGTGCCTCCACACCCCTGAGCCTCTTTGTATTGGTATAGTATTGCGGCTGGAAGTATAAACAGAAATTCTTATTAAAAATAGCCTCTTTCAGCTTATTTTCAATTTCTACTGTCTGCAGGAAGTCTTGTAAAATAACGGCATCAAAATATTGTATTGACGCTTTTCCCATTGCTTTTGCCTTAAACATGACAATCTCTGCACAATTAATCAATTCGATTGCCTGCTTTGCAGATTCAGGATACTCCGCAACCCCGATACTGACAGTCAGACGAATTTCCATTCCATTGCTCAGCAGAAACCCCTGATTTATTCTCTCCTGAATACATTTGTGAATATGCTCCACACTCCTGTCTCCACAGGGGTCATAAATCGCCATACAGTATATATCGCTTGTCATATGACAGACAATCACTTTATCGCCCGAAAAAGAACCCAGAAACTGCCCATACTGCTGTACTACCTCATCTCCGACAAGCAGCCCCATGCCATCGTTGATTTTCCGAAAATCGTCGATATCAATGAACATGACACTGATAATGCGATGCTCCTCCTCCGCTCTCCGAATAAATTCCCCAAGCTGCAGCACAAAATAGTTCCGATTATACAGACCGGTCAGGGCGTCGTAATAAGCCATATACCGAAGCTCGTCATTCTGTGCCTTAAACTTTGTAATGTCTCTGACGCATATAATCTTATCAATGGGAATTCCCTGCTCGTCATAGTTGACTCTGACTTCAAATTCCAGCCAGGTCCTGCCGTTTTTCAGGCAGCACTCCACGCTTTCCCGTTCTCTGCCGCCTTTTTCCAAATATAACGCTTCTCTGACCGGCAGAATATACTTTTCCTCAAGCTCGTCAAAGATAAAAGGAAGCTCCCTGTTTTCTTTTATTCTGAAAGAAAAATAATCATCCCAGTTACCCAGTGTAATGACGTCGTTTTTTTCAAATACAACATAGAGAAAGGCATTATTGGACGTATCACAGACCAGACGATACATTTTGTCCCGTCCGCTTAATTGTTGATTCATAGCCTTCAATAAATCTATCTGATACCTCAGCTCATCCATGTTGTTTCCTCCACTCAACCCTTATTTACCGGCAAAATAACTTTTACCGTGTTCTCCCTGATTTCCCCTCTTTTATTTCCCCGTTTATTTTTTGGTTATATAACCCTGCGCCTTCAAAAGCTCTGCACACAGAACGGCTCCCCCCGCAGCTCCGCGGACCGTATTGTGTGACAGCCCCACAAACTTATAGTCATATACGGAATCTTCGCGGATACGTCCCACGCTGATTCCCATACCGTTTTCATAATCCACATCCAAATTTACCTGAGGCCGGTTGTCCTCCTCAAGATACTGGATAAACTGCTTCGGCGCAGAAGGAAGGGCAAGCTCCTGCGGTACGCCTTTATAGCTTACAAGCTTCTCTATCAGCTGTTCCTTGGTGGGTTTCTTTTTAAACCTTACAAATACTGCCGCTGTATGTCCGTTTAATACAGGCACCCTGATGCACTGACAGGTAATAACGGGCGTATTTGCCGGAACGATTACGCCATCTTTGATTTCTCCCCAGATTCTGAGCGGCTCTTTCTCCGATTTTTCTTCCTCACCACTGATAAAGGGAATGATATTTCCCTCCATCTCAGGCCAGTCTTTAAAGGTCTTGCCTGCACCGGAAATCGCCTGATAAGTGGTCGCGACCACCTCCACCGGCTCAAATTCCTTCCATGCCGTCAGCACGGGCGCATAGCTCTGTATGGAGCAGTTAGGCTTTACCGCAACGAAGCCTCTCGTTGTTCCCAGACGCTTCTTTTGGAAATCAATAACCTTCATATGCTCCGGATTGATTTCCGGAACCACCATGGGAACATCCGGCGTCCAGCGGTGCGCACTATTATTGGACACCACAGGTGTTTCTGTCTTGGCATAAGCTTCTTCTATTGCCTTGATTTCTTCCTTTGTCATATCCACGGCGCTGCACACAAAATCTACCTCTGCCGCCACCTTCTCCACTTCATTTACATTCATCACCACAATGTCTTTTACTTTCCCGGGCATGGGCGTTTCCATCTTCCACCTGTCTCCCACTGCCTCCTCATAAGTCTTGCCTGCGGAGCGGGGACTTGCCGCAATGGTCGTCACCTCAAACCAAGGGTGATTCTCCAAAAGGGAAATAAAACGCTGTCCCACCATGCCTGTTCCGCCTAATATGCCAACCTTTAATTTTTCACTCATCTTTTTCTGTTCCTTTCTGCCATTCTTCTTCCAAATATATTTTATGCAAACGGATAATCTCCTGCATTGCCCCAGGTCCCGGCGCTCCAAGCGTCAGCCTCTTTTCCACGCAGGTTTTTAAGCTGACTGCATCATAAATATCCGGCTCAAACTTATCGCTTATTTCCTTTAATTCCTCAATGCTGAGTTCTTCGATGCCGACACCCTTTTCAATACAGTAAAGCACCAGCCTGCCAATAATAC
>CAMWUP010000111.1 GCA_947177465.1 uncultured Lachnospiraceae bacterium | reverse complement strand
CCGCGCCGCATTTGCCGGAAAGCCCCAACAGGCAGGCATTAAACAGAGACTCCAGCTCTTTATCCAGCTTTCTTTTTCCTTTTCTCCAGTCATCAAGCACTGTCAGGAACACGCCGGATACCAGCTTTGCCGCTTCCGGCTGTTCGGATTCCTCCAGATAGGTAAGTGCTTCCAGCGGTTTTTTCGCCGCCATTTCCCGAAAAAACGCCCACGCCTTTTCCCCTTCCATAAAAGACAGTGCATAACACGCGATTTTTTTGTTGTGTCCCGTCTCTGTATGACATAACGAGAGAAGCAATTCTTCATTTTCCTGACTGTGGCGGAGCGCATAGATAAGCGCGGCGCGCACCTCCTTTTTCGCCTCCGCAAGCTGCAGCACATAGAAATCATTTGCTTCTGCACCGGCTATTCCTTCCATAACCTGCACACGCCGCACCATCTCTTTTTTGCCTTTCGGGTCAAAGCCTCGCTCAAGCAGAAAGCGGATACCTGAAAAAGCGCCCGCGCTCTGCATGCCGTCTGCAATCAGCCAGTCTGCAACAGACTCCGCCAATTCCGCATAGGACGCCCCCAGCGCATCCACCATTGCCGCACGCACACGGTAATCCCGAAAAAGCGCCGGCTGCTCGTTATGCAGATTGACTACATAGCTGTATCGCCCGCCGCCGGAATTTTTCAGCGCATCCAAAAGAGTGGACAGCACGGAGTAAGGCACATTTGCCATATAAGTATCCGTCTCTTTTTTTCCGTCTGCCAACGGCTTTATCTCCCCTTCTGTTTCTACAATGCCCTGCGTGCAGAGCAGTGCATCCACAAGGGTCAGCGCCTCTAAGAGCGTCCCTGCCCTGTCCTCACAATTTTCCTCTAAAACCTGTGCGGAGAGCTGTACGATTTTTGCAAAAACCGGAGAAGCTTTTTCAAGAGGCGCAACAGCCTCCACTGCCCTTTTCAGTCTGAAATCCTCTGCAATCAGTCCGGTTCCTGCCACTGCTCCTGTTTTTAGTCTCTCACGCAGTTCATATACAGGTGTCAAATCCATTTTTTCCCTCCAGCCTTTCTTTCCATCTCTTTCTGACAAAGATATGACAAATTTCCAAAACGAATCTAAGCGCCAATCAGTACAAAAGACGGATAATGCCCGTTTCTGTCACAATGCTGAGTGGCCAGAACAAGAGCCTTCTTGCCGCAGCGTCATAATAAAATCCGCCTAAAAGCGCCTGATTTTCCAAAACACGGGCGTCCGTAAACAGGCGCAGCCTTTCCGTAGTCGTCTCCTTTTCGGGCATATCCCCCAAACGGATGGTACCGCCGTTTTTGTCCACAAGCACCAGACTGTCTTCTGTCTGACCGATTTGCGCAAAAGCAATCAAGCGATACAGTACGGGCGCAGCCATAGCGTTTTTTAAATAATTTTTCGCCGCCTTTGCCTCCACAGCCACGGATTCGGCTGCAAACGAACGCACTGCGGCAAGCTCCTCACTGTTTAACTCCGTAATCGTTCCCTGCTCCCAGCGCACACGGCGATTCCCCTCCCCGGGATATATCTGCATGGAGCCTGTTCGGACTGCGCCAAACAGACTGTCCTCCTGTTTTACATATTTCAATGCTTTTACCGGTCTGTAATTGCAGGTCAGGCAGATTTCCCCCGTACCTGTATCCATAAAACAGCCCATATCTATGTACTCCCGTCGGGCTTCGTCATATTCCACCCAGAAAGCAAGCTGCACGAGACACACATCCTTGCGGCTGCTTCCCAGCGCTTCCAGTTCGGAAAGCTTCCAGATACCCCCCAGTTCCTCATAAAGGGGGCTGGCGTCCAGTCCGTCCTCTTCGCTCTCCAGCTTTTCTTTAAGGTATGCTGTTGATTTCTTTACCAGCGTCCAAAGCTTCTCAAGCACATCGAGCGCATTGTCGTAGTGAACCTCCTTCTGGTCTGACTGAAATGCCTCAATCTCCAGTATCAGGCGGTTTAAAAGGCGCTGGGGTCCCGGCAGGTAGTAATCTCCCAACTGCTTTGACAACCCCTTGTAGGTAGAAAGGGTGGTTCCGCCCATGGTGCCAAGACCTGCATCCAAAAGCTCCCGCACCAGTTTTTCCGTCAGTGCAAGCCCTTCAAGCTGCTTCTTTCGCTTTCTTGTTCTTGCTGCCTTACCTGCATTAGAAGCCTTTTTTGTCGTTTTGCCTTGGGTCTCCTGTTCAGAGCCCTCCGCTGTCTCTCCCAAAGCGGCTTTTTCTTCCTTAAGCCGCTTTTTTTCCCTCTTTTTCAAGATATCCTCCGGTATCTCACAGTCGGCAAAGGATTTCCCTGCCATGATTTCATAAAGCAGGGCAAGACTGTGTTTACAGGGAAACTGCCTGCTGGGACAGGAACAGCGGAACACTGGCGCTTCCTGCTTGATAAAATCCGCTGTTGTAATATAGTTGCTCTTTCCGCTTCCCTGGCACTCTCCCAGATAAAAGGTATCGTCGGCAGATTTTTCCAGTCTGACAAATCCGCCCTTCTGCGATATCTTTTTTCCGTTTGCGCCGGCCGCCGGATTGGGCGCCAGCGCAAGAATCTGCTGTTCGGTAATCTGACGCATAGCTAATCCTTTCTGCTGCTCTTTGAAGCAATAAAGCTGTGCCTATTGCTTTTTCAGCTCATTCTGCTATATCAAATTGTACTATATAGACGGGGCGAATTCAAGCGTTCCTTGACACATAAAAAGAGACCGAAATGCCTTTTGGGTATTCCGGTCTCTGAGTTGATCTGTATCTTTTCCTTTTGCGCTTATTTATGATTGATATAATTAATCAGACCTTCCGCCTCAATGATTTTCTGCATAAAGGGTGGAAATGCCTGCCCCTGATAGGATTTTTTTGTGGTAAGATTTGTGATGATTCCGGAATCGAAATCCACCTCCACCTCGTCGCCTGCACTGATGCCCTTCGCCGCCTCAGGACATTCGATGATGGGCAGCCCGATATTGATGGCATTGCGGTAAAAAATACGGGCGAAGGTCTCCGCAATGACGCAGCTCACCCCTGCCGCCTTAATCGCAATGGGTGCATGCTCCCTTGAGGAGCCACATCCGAAATTCTTGTCCGCCACAATCAAATCGCCCTTTTTCACCTTATTTACAAAATCCTTGTCGATATCCTCCATACAGTGCTGCGCCAGCTCGGAAGCCTCTGAGGAATTCAGGTATCTCGCCGGAATGATAACATCCGTGTCTACATTGTCGCCATATTTAAAAACATTTCCTTTTGCTTTCATAGTATCCTCCTGTCTTACAACTCTTCCGGTCCCGAAATTTTTCCTGTCACTGCGCTTGCCGCGGCAACAGCGGGGCTTGCCAGATAAATCTCGGATTCCACATGCCCCATACGCCCCACAAAGTTTCTGTTCGTGGTGGAAACACAGCGCTCTCCCTCTGCAAGAATTCCCATGTAACCGCCCAGACAGGGACCGCAGGTCGGTGTACTCACAATGGCGCCCGCCTCAATAAATGTCTTTAGCAGTCCTTCCTCCATGGCGTCCATATAAATCTTCTGGGTGGCGGGAATGATGATACAGCGCATACCCTTTGCCACATGCCGTCCCTTTAAAACCTCCGCTGCCGTCCGAAGGTCGTCGAGCCTTCCGTTGGTGCAGGAGCCGATAACCACCTGGTCGATGGCAATCTCGTCGATTTCGTCCAGCGTATGGGTATTTTCCGGCAGATGCGGAAATGCCACAGTGGATTTTAATGCAGAGAGGTCGATTGTATATTCCTCGTCATAAACGGCATCCTCATCCGCCTCATAGATTTTGTACGGACGGGCTGAATGTTCCTTCATATAGGCTGCCGCTGCAGCATCCACCGGAAAGATACCGTTTTTTGCGCCCGCCTCGATTGCCATATTCGCAATGGTGAAACGGTCATCCATGGAAAGATGCTGTATACCGTCGCCAGTAAACTCCAGAGATTTGTAGAGCGCGCCGTCCACGCCTATCATGCCGATGATATGCAGGATAACATCCTTGCCGGAAACCCACTTCGAGGGCTTGCCGGTCAAGATAAATTTCAGGGCAGAAGGCACTTTAAACCATGCCTTGCCGGTCGCCATACCCGCCGCCATGTCTGTGCTGCCCACGCCCGTGGAAAACGCACCCAGCGCGCCGTAGGTACAAGTGTGGGAATCCGCTCCGATAATCACATCCCCCGCCACTGTCAGACCTTTTTCGGGAAGCAGGGCGTGCTCGATGCCCATTTCTCCCACTTCAAAATAATTGGTAATCTCATTTCGTCTCGCAAACTCTCTCACACATTTGCAGTGCTCCGCCGATTTAATATCCTTATTCGGCACAAAATGGTCCGGCACAAGGGCAATTTTATCCTTGTCAAAAACACCCTCCACCTTCATTTTTTCCATTTCCTTGATGGCAACCGGACTGGTAATATCGTTGCCGAGCACCAAATCCAAGTCCGCTTCAATAAGCTGTCCGGCCTCCACACTTTCAAGCCCTGCATGTGCCGCCAGAATCTTCTGGGTCATCGTCATTCCCATAATGCGTATCCTCCTTGTTCTCTCATAGATAGTGATTCACTCTTATTTTGGCTATACCTTCCACTCCTGCTTCCTTACCGTATTGTGATCCAATATTGTTCCAAATCAATGATTAGTGTAACATGAAACAATCCATTCTTCCAATATATATATTTCATATTTACCATAACCACAAATTATGTTATTCTAACAATACCATGCTTACAGAAAACAGGATAGAGACAAATGCGTGGCAGAAGGAGGCAGTATGAATCAGCAAAACTTAAGCCTTTACCATATTTTTCATGAGGTCGCCGCCTGCGGCAATATTTCTGCTGCGGCCCGCAGTCTTTTTATTTCACAGCCCGCTATTTCCAAGGCTATTTTAAAGCTGGAGCATAATCTCTCCACCACGCTTTTCCACAGAAGCTCCAGAGGCGTCAGGCTGACAGAGGACGGAGAGCTTCTGTTCAGACAGGTAGACGCTGCCTTTCACGCCATCGGTCAGGGCGAGGAGATGCTCAAAAAGAATCTGGAGCTTGGCGTGGGAAGCCTGTCCATCGGCGTCAGCACCACTCTCTGCAAGTATATGCTGCTTCCCTACCTGAAAACCTATATTCAGGAAAATCCCCATGTCAAATTGTCTATTTTCTGCCAGTCCTCGGCAGAGACCATTGCCGGTCTTGAAAGCGGAAGGCTGGATATCGGGCTTGTGGGAGAAAGTGACAAAATGGGAGAGCTTTCCTTCAAGCCGGTGGAAGAAATTCAGGATATGTTCGTTACCACAAAAGAATATATGTCCCATCTGCGGGAGCGGAGTACGGGCGGCGATAAGGATTTGTTTTCCCACGCTACGCTGATGCTGCTTGACAAGAAAAATTTTACCAGACAATACGTAGAAAAATATCTGCTGTTACAGGATATCACACCGGAACAGCAGCTTGAGGTCACTACCATGGACCTTCTGATTGAATTTGCCAAGCTTGGCATGGGCATAGCCGGCGTTATCCGCAATTTTGTGGAAAAAGAGCTGAAAGACGGCACGCTGATTCCCTTCCCCGTCGCAGAGCCCATTCCCAGACGAAAAATAGGATTCGCCTACAAAATGCAGGCAAATCCTACCGCTGCCGTAGCCGGATTCTTAGCGCTTACGGGGAAATGAGGTAACCGCTTTAAACAAATCCCCGTCATTTTCCAGCATAAATCTGCCGCCCTGCAGCTCCACAAAGCTTTTGACGATGGCAAGCCCAAGCCCGCTTCCCTCTGTATTGCGGGAAGCATCTCCCCTGACGAACCGCTCCGTCAGTTCGGCGGTATCCACAGTGATTTCCGCCGCGGAGATATTTTTTAGGGAAATCACGATATAATCGTCGGTCAACGTCCCCCGCACATATACTCTTGTGCCCCGCAGGGAGTACTTTACAATGTTTGAAAACAGGTTTTCATAAATCCGGTAAGTCTTCTGGCTGTCCAATGCCACAAATACCTTTTCCTCAGGGAACTCCATCCGGACATCCAGCCCTGCCTCCGCAAGCTTATCCGACATCTCTAACTCCACCTGCTTTACCAGATTACAGATATCCACATTCTGATAATGTAAGGTAATGTTCCCGCTGGTCGCCTTGCTCACCTCAAACAAATCCTCAATCAGCACCTTAAGACGCAGTGATTTTCGCTCCAATGTATTTAAATACTCTATCTGTTTTTCCCTTGAAAGCGTATCGTCCTTCAGCAAATCCACATATGTGATAATTGCTGTCAGTGGCGTCTTCAGGTCGTGGGATACATTGGTAATCAGCTCCGATTTCATCTTCTGGCTTTTTACCTCCTCTCCCACTGCATTGCGGAAGCCTGTCTGAATCAGCAGAAGCTGCTCCTTAAAGGGCTCGAACAGACCCAAATCCTCCTGTATCTCCACATGGAGATTACCTGCCGATATTTCCTGTATTTTGGACAACAGAATTGAATATTTTTTCTGCAGTCTGCTGACATAAAACTTCAGTCCAAAGTACAAAAGCAGGGAATAGCAGACCGTAATGGCAAATCCGCCAAACCAGAGGGAGCTGATAACGAAAAGAATAATCGCATTGATGAGCACTATTTTTAAGATAGTTCTTTCCGCCTTCTTCGTCACATCAATATGCTCCAGTGCATAATACATGGCAAGCAGTCTGCGCT
>CAMWUP010000110.1 GCA_947177465.1 uncultured Lachnospiraceae bacterium | reverse complement strand
GTATTGGGTATTCAGTTGCTTCCAAAGAATCATAGTGCTAAATCCTAAAGACGGGACTTAATCACATCGTATTTTTGTTGTTCACATTCTTAAATCAATCCTCTTCAATCTGTGTATACCTCTTTCAATAGTATGAGGTATATCATACATCATATTTATCACTTGGGACATAATCACAAGTGGTATATAAGGACTTTATCAAAAATGATTTATAAGTGATAAATACAGAAATTTTTAGGTTTGACAAATTTAAAAAATAGATTATAATAATATTGTCGAGTAGCAAAAAGCGTAAATCCAGATAACGGGTTTGCGCTTTTTTTTGCGGAATTCTTATAAATTGGAGGAAAAATGAGTAAAGAAGCAGCAAACAAAATGGGAACAGAGAAGGTTTCAAAAATTATGCTGAGCATGGGAATCCCCATCATCCTGTCGATGGTACTGCAGGCATGCTATAATATTGTGGACAGTATGTTTGTGGCGAGGATTCCGGATTCAGGGAATGTCACACATATGGGCGAGTATGCGGTAAACGCACTGACGCTGGCATTTCCCGTGCAGATGCTGATTGTAGCGTTGGGAATCGGAACCGGCGTGGGCGTCAATGCCATGCTTGCAAAAAGCCTGGGGCAGCAGGATGAAGAAAAAGCAGCAAAGGCAGCGGGAAACGGACTGGTTTTAGCGTTTATCATTTATATCGTATTTTTATTGTTTGGCCTGTTTGGTGTCAAGGCATATATTGGCAGTCAGACAAAAGACGAAGTGATTTTCGGGATGGGCTGTTCCTATCTATCTATCTGATTGCGTCGATTGGCATTGTTATGTTTGCCGTCTATGAAAAACTGCTTCAGTCAACAGGAAAAACCTTGTATTCTACGATTGCCCAGATATCGGGCGCGCTTGTTAATATCGTTTTGGACCCGATTATGATTTTCGGATATTTTGGCCTGCCCCAAATGGGGATTCGCGGCGCGGCATATGCCACGGTAATCGGACAGATGGTCTCCATGCTGATTGCCATGTACTTCCACTACCGGAAAAATACAGAGGTGAAATCAGGCTGGAAATATTGTAAGCTTGAGTGGAGGATTGTGCATGAAATTTACGTGGTCGGACTGCCGGCGATTATCATGCAGGCGCTTATGTCGTTCATGACATATGGTATCAACCTTATTTTTGTCACAGTGTCACAGGCGGCAGTAACGGCATACGGCATTTTCTACAAAATACAGCAGTTTATTTTCTTTGCCGCATTTGGACTTAGAGATGCCATTACGCCCATTGTATCCTTCAACTATGGAATGGGCAGTCAAAAACGCGTAAAACAGGGTATTTATTATGGAATTCTGTACACGGAAGTGATTATGCTGGCAGGTTTCATCGGATTAGAACTGTTTGCCAATGTACTGATAGGCGCATTTGCCATGTCTGCAGAAACGGAAAGCTTATGTGTTCTGGCAGCCAGAATTATTGCCGCCGGCTTTTTATTTGCAGGAGGAAATATTGCAATGCAGGGCGTTTTTCAGGCATTGGGATGCGGGTTGGATTCCCTGCTGGTTTCTTTGCTCAGACTGTGCGTTGTCGTGCTGCCGCTGGCATGGCTGTTTACAAAATTTGAAAATGCAGATTTTATGATATGGTGGGCATTTCCCATTGCAGAACTGGCAGCGCTCGTCGCAGCAATTTTGTGTATGCTGAGAGCGGACAGAAAAGTAATAAAGCCCATGAAGGGGCAGGAAAAGATTTCTGATAATACGGAGACGAATACGTAAAGTATATAAGGTCTGCTGTCAGCTTGCAAGAGGCTTTCAGCAGACCTTTTTCCTATTGACGCATTAGTTTGTTGGAATCCGCAGTACCTGACCGATGTTCAGTAAATCGCTTGTGAGCCCGTTCAGCCGCTTGATAGCGTCAACTGTAGTTTCATATCTTCTGGCAAGTATCCAAAGCGTATCGCCGGGACGCACGGTGTATTCGATATAGGGCATATTCTGGTCGGAGGGTATCTTTAATACCTGACCAATATTTATCAAGTCGCTTGTCAGTCCATTCAGCCGCTTGATGGCATCCACGGTGGTGCCATATTTGTTTGCAATCAGCCATAAGCTGTCTCCAGCACGAACGGTATATTCAAACGAGCCTGTTTCCGGTCCGATGGGAGGAACATTTTGCTCTATGCCCTGATATACTTCGTACAAGGCACGCCACGTGAGCGGTCCTACCATGCCGTCAGGCGCAAGCTGCAGGGCACGCTGAAATGCGATGACGGACTGTTGGGTTCCGCTGCCGAATATGCCGTCCTGTGTTGGTGCGGGAACGCTGGGATAGTATTCGGATATTACGTTTAAAAGATACTGCAGCGTAATAACGTCGGGTCCTCTCGACCCTTGCCGCAATACCGAAGAAGGAGGAACTGTCCCGATTCCCAGCGTGTTTCCTTCGCTGTCCAAATCGGCGAGCCTTGTCACGGCAGTATACAGGCTGGAGATTTTATACCATGTTGCGTTACCTACTATGCCATCCGGCGAAAGCCCGAAAATACGCTGGAAGCCGGTTACGGCATTTTGGGTGCTGTCGCCGAAGGTTCCTGCTTCGTCAGTGATAGCGGGAATGGCAGGATAATTTCTTCTGATTCTGTTCAGATAGGTCTGAATGGTCTGCACATCAAGTCCGGTGCTGCCAACCCGCAGCGGCGTTCCGGGATAAGAGGAAATAATACCTGTTATGATGTTGGTTTCTGCGATTTCCACATCATCCGGATAATAGGAGCGCAGAATTTCTATGGGCGTCAGTCCCCTGTTTGCCAGTGTGACCGTTCCCCATTGCGACATACCCTGACAGGAAACCGTAGTACCATTGCAGAAGGAAGTAAAATAAGGCGCATTCTGTCCCTGCCTGCGGACATATTCGTTGAAAATTCTGTCCACAATCCTGCTGACGGATTCATAAATCGGACGTCCATATACAAAATACTGGTCGTAGGCAGTACTGTTTGTAATATCGAAGCCATAGCCGCGGCTTCTGTACCATTCTGTGTAGACCCGGTTAAGCGCAAAGGTAATAATGGCATAAATATTGGCAGTCAGGGCCGCCTCGGGCCAGGTGGGGTAAATTTCGCTGCTTGCTACATTTTTGACATAATCAAGAAAAGAAACCTGTACATTGACAGCGGATGCACTCGGCGCACCAAGGTGAACGGTGATAGGGTTAGGAATTACGACCTGACGCAGTACATACGGTGCAGCCGTGGAGCCTTCCTGATTGCGCTGTTCCTGCATGGAGACGGCGGGCTGTCCGATACTGATTTCTGTCTGTGTGGAGCGGCGCTGTGTCTCGTGCATGGGAATCAGCGAAATCGGCAGCGAGGCAGTTTCACCGTCGAAAATAGGAATATCCGAGACCAGAAGTGAATCAAAGCCTGCGGATTGTGCAAGTACGCTGTAATTTACGTAGGGCATTCCCGAATAGTATTGATTTAAGGAAAAGCTTTTATCTACAGTTTCTAAGGGCATAGCCTCTGTTTCTCCGCTTTCGTCAGTAGTCAGCGTATAGACAGTATTGCCCATATCGTCTAAAATCTGAATCCGCACGCCGCTTAAGGGTACGGCTTCGTGGGCTGTCCGTGCCTGTATGCTTAAATAGCCGATAGCCATAGGATGCAATTCTCCTTGTTTTTCAAATTTGTCTATTACAATATTATATGAATGTAGGGGAAAACGGTAACAGATATATAACAGACAAAAAAATCTTGACTTAAAGTAGACTTTAAGTATTAAAATTGAAATACAGGTTAGCAGCCGACGGCTAAAATGAGGATAAAACCGTGAAAGGAAAAGGGAAAATGAAGGAGCGTCTACTTACGGATAAAGAATATAAAGTTTACGCTTCGGCAATTGACTGCATTGAGGCGCTGCTTTGCGCCGCGGAAAAAGCACATACCCAAATACCGGTTATTGTCGGAATAGATGGGCGCTGCGGAAGTGGTAAGACTTATTTTGCAAAATTGCTGGAAAAGTATTTTTCCTGCAATGTAGTCCATATGGACGATTTTTATCTGCCTATGGACAGACGCGCCGCAGACTGGGCAGCGGTTTCGGGCGGCAATATAGATTTTGAGAGACTTCTTTCAGAAGTGCTGCTTCCTCTCAAAAAGGGCAGGCAGACCTTTTACCGTCCCTATAGCTGCAGGGAGGGAAAATACAAAGAAGCCCGGGAACTGCAAAAGGAGTCTCTTATCGTGGTGGAAGGCAGTTACTGCGGACATCCGCTCCTTGCAGGACAGTACGACCTGCGGCTGTTTTTTACCTGTTCAGGGGAGGAGCAGGCGAAGCGGCTGAAAGCGCGGGAGGGAAACAGGTATGAGAACTTTGCAAAACGGTGGATTCCATTGGAAGAGACATATTTTGCACGATATGCAGTAGAAAACAAGAGCAGTCTCACCGTAAACACAGACGGATTATTTTGAGGACTCATAAATAAGGCGGCATAATATTCTGTACAGACAAAAAACAACACGGCTGCAGCAGTGTGGAATGGAGGAGATTATGGAACAGACAAACGGAAAGAAACACTTAAAGAAAATGGTTTTGGCAGCCATGCTGATGGCGGTTGGCATTGTACTGCCCTTTTTTACGGGGCAGATTCCGCAAATTGGAAATATGCTTCTGCCCATGCATCTGCCGGTGCTTGTATGCGGGCTGCTTTGCGGCTGGCAGTACGGCGGCATTGTGGGTTTTATCCTGCCTTTGCTGCGCTACGTACTTTTTACAATGCCGCCCATGCCGAATGGAATTGCAATGGCGTTTGAACTGGCGGCTTACGGCGCAATCGTTGGTTTTCTCTATAACCGTTCGCGTTGGAAATGCATAGTATCACTGTACCGCTCGTTAATCCTTGCCATGATAGGCGGACGAATTGTCTGGGGCGTGGTTCGTGTGGCGATGCTCGGCATGATGGGAAATGCATTTTCGTGGAAAATGTTTATGGCGGGCGCTTTCCTGAACGCGATTCCCGGTATTGTACTGCAGCTTGTTTTTATTCCGGCGCTGATGCTGGTGTTAAACAGGACGGGGCTGGTGCATTTTCATAAAAAGGCAAAAGAAAAAGTCCTCGTCAATGGAAACAATAATATAGAAAATTGAAAGCCTGTGTAAAAAGCAAAACGGAAACCATTGCAGGAATGATAGAAGGAGGAAAAAACATGCTCTACAAGGATTATCAGGATTTGAAGCTTTCAGCGCTTGGACTGGGCGCCATGCGCCTGCCGGTATTGGACGGGAACGATGCAAAAATCGACGAGGAAAAAGCAGCGGAGATGATTGCCTGCGCGATGAAAAAGGGCATCAATTATTATGATACCGCGTGGGGGTATCATGACGGCAATTCTGAGCTGGTTTTGGGAAAAATCTTAAGCGGTTATCCGCGGGAGCGCTATTATCTGGCGACAAAGTTCCCGGGCTACGACCTTTCCAACATGGGAAAAGTGGAGGAAATATTTGAGCGTCAGTTGGAAAAGTGCCGTGTGGAATATTTTGATTTCTATCTGTTCCACAATGTATGCGAGATGAATATCGACGCATATTTGGATGAAAAGTATGGGATATTTGACTATTTGATGAAGCAAAAGGAGAACGGGCGCATACGCCGCCTTGGTTTTTCGGCACACGGAAGCTATGACGTTATGAAGCGTTTTCTGGAAGCCTACGGCGAGCACATGGAGTTCTGCCAGATTCAGCTCAACTGGCTGGACTTTAGCTTTCAGGATGCAAAGGCGAAGGTGGCGCTGCTAAAGGAGTATGGGATTCCTGTATGGGTGATGGAGCCTCTGCGGGGCGGACGCCTTGCTTCTCTTCCCGAGGCAGATACGGCAAGGCTGAAGGCGCTTCGCCCTGATGAGGGGACGGCTGCATGGGCGTTTCGTTTCCTGCAGACAATACCGGAGGTTACGATGGTGCTTTCCGGCATGTCAAATATGGAGCAGCTTCAGGACAATATCCATACCTATGAAACCGAAAAGCCTTTAAGCGAAGTGGAAATGAAAGCGTTGCTTGGCATTGCGGAGGAGATGGTAAAGAAGGACAGTCTGCCCTGTACGGCATGTCATTACTGCGTAAGTCATTGTCCAAAAGGATTAAATATTCCTGAACTGATTGAGCTTTATAATGAACACTGCTTTACCGGAGGCGGCTTTATCGCACCGATGGCGTTGATGGCGGTTCCAAAGGAAAAGCTGCCTTCCGCCTGCATTGGCTGCAAGAGCTGTGAGGCGGTATGTCCGCAGCAGCTTAAGATTTCGGCGGCAATGTCGGATTTTACGCAGAAGCTGGGAATGAACTGATATGACGGCGGAGCTGCTGGAAGAACTTAAAAAGATTACGCCGGAGGAAGAGAAGCTTCTGGCGGGCAGAACAGAGATTGAAAAAGAAATCTATATGTCTGCCGGTGAGGATGTTGTTGACGCCCGTAAACTGCTGGAGGCAGGGAAGCTGATACAGGCAAGAACCCATACCCGGTTTGTGCATTTTCCAAAGCATACCCACAATTATATCGAAGTCATCTACATGTGTGCGGGCAGCACCCGCCACATTGTTGATGGCGCCGATGTGGTTCTGCAGGAGGGCGAGCTTTTGTTCCTCAATCAAAAAGCGGTGCAGGAGATATATCCGGCGGGAGAAAATGACATAGCAATCAATTTTATTATCCTGACGGAGTTTTT
>CAMWUP010000109.1 GCA_947177465.1 uncultured Lachnospiraceae bacterium | reverse complement strand
AATTTATCTCGCCTGTTCCATAAATCCTTATCCAATTATCTATAATAATTCCACCAGTATATTCGAGAATTACTGACAACAGACTTTTACTGTTGATTTCATACGTATTTTTTAACACACTTTTTATGGTATCCTCACTTGGCAGAATATGTACTGTCTTTGTTGATTTTTTTATATCATCCAATAGTTTCTGAAAATGAGTATCCATTGTTTTTCTTCCTCCGTCAACTTGTTGCAGCAAGGTTTCGTTCAAATCCTGCAGCCACATCAGGCTGCACTTATACAAACTGTATTATACAGTCTGCTGCCTCACCATCTGCTTTACCATATCCAGATAATCCATGACCTCCTGATACAGCATATCCGGCTGAAAAGAATCGTTGCAGAAATGCTCCGACATCAGCCCCTCTATGGTAAAATCCAGCATCTTGCACAGCCTGTCCCCATCGACGCCGGCGGGCAGGCCGGAGAAATCCATTCGCCGGCGGATGGCAGCGTACACCTCCAAAATCGCTGCGCGCATCTCCTCGCTTGCCAGCAGTGCTTCGCTGACGTCCTCATGCAGGGAGCGTACTAGAAACTGCTGCATATAAGGATATCCCCTCAGCGCCTGCAGCTTCGCCTGTTCAATCTGTTTCAAGAGCTCAAACATATCCGTTTCGTTGGGTGACACGGCTGTTTTTAATTCTAATGTCATATATCTGACACTATAATCATAAATAAAAGTATACAATCCCAGCTTACTTTCAAAATAATGGAACAGCAGACCCTTGCTGATAGCCGCGTCCTTTACAATATCATCCGTACTGGCATGGCGGTAGCCGCCGGTCGCAAACGCCTTTAACGCGGCATTAATCATCCTGTCCTGCTTTTCCTTTTTCAAATCAAAAAATTTTCCATTCATATGTACATTGTATACCCTTCGACAAAAATTGACTTAATCGGTCAGATACTTAATATAACACAATCAGCCGCTTCCTTCAAGCAATAATTTTTTTTATGAAAAATTTATACATAATCCCTTTTCTTTTTCATAAAATAGTATTAAAATGTCTATAATACATTAATTCATGTTCGGTACGCGAAAGGAGTATTTTCATGGCTAAAAAATTCGGTAAATTTGTGCTCTTTACGGCTGCTGCAGCCGCTGCATGCGCCGGTGTTTATTATTATTTCCAAAACAAAGAAAAGCTTTCTGCTGATTTAAACGATGAAGATGAAGATTACGACGATTTCAGTGACGATTTGGATGACAACGATTCCGGTCGTTCTTACGTTTCCTTAAACCATGACGAGGCTTCCGCAGGGGACGATGCTCCCTTTGAAAAGCTCTCTTCCTTAGTTTCTGATGCTGCAGAAAAAACCGAGGAAAAGGTAGAGGAATTTTTTGATGAAGATGCAGAGGACGAGACTTCCGCTCAGTAGTCCTTTACATCTGCTGCCACACGGCATGCTCCCTTATTACGAAACCCCAATTCATCATCACACAAAGAGCAGGTCCGGTTTATAACCAGGCCTGCTTTAATTTTGCAATCCCATCCGGAATCTCTTCTTTGCGCAAGCCGCCATACCCAAGAATCACAGTGGGATTTCCGTCATCGGCGCTCTGTGCCACTCTTGCCTCCGAAAAAGCATACACACGCACGCCGTTCTCCTGTGCCCGCTCTACAAGCTCCTTCTCCGTAAAGCTTTTGTCCCGCAGGCCAAGCAGCAGATGCAGCCCTGCATCCTCCCCCGACAGGCGGAACTTTTTTAAGAAAGGCTTCAGCTCCTGCAGCAGAATATCATGCTTTTCCCGATAGATTTTGCGGGTCTTGTTCAGATATCTCTCAAAATATCCATCCCTTATAAATTCATTCAATATGCGCTGGTCGATGCGGGATACTGTCGATGAATAGAAATAACATTCCTTTTGATAGCGTTTCAAAAGGCGTGGCGGCAGCACCATATAGCTGACTCGGATTGCCGGCGCAATCGCCTTTGAAAAAGTACCGATATAAATCACATTTTCACCATTATCCGCTCCCTGCAGGGAAGGAATCGGCTTCCCCTTATAGCGGAATTCACTGTCGTAATCATCTTCTATCAGATACCGCTCTTCCTCCTCGCCCGCCCATTTTAAAAGCTCCATCCGCCTTCCGATTGGCATGGTAATACCGGACGGATACTGGTGCGAAGGCATCACATATGCCGCCTGCACCTGTTTTTCATACAACTCTTCTGCTTTCATGCCGTTTTTGTCCATACCGATGATGTCCACCCGATAGCCAAAGGACTTAAAGATATGGAAAGCCCGCTTGTAAGTGGGATTCTCCATCGCAATTCCGGCATCCTGCCCTAAAAGCTTCTCTAAAATCATCAGCAGATAATCGTTTCCCGCGCCAACCACAATCTGCTCCGGCATACAGTTGACGCCCCTTGCAGAATGTAAATAGCGGCCGATGGTCTGGCGCAAATCATAATCGCCCTGCGGCTCTCCCAAAGCAAAAAGCTCCTCGTTGCCCTCCGTCAGAATATTCTTTGTAATCCGCTTCCACACGCTGAAGGGAAAGACGCTCATATCCAGTCCGTTCGGCGAAAAATCCAAGTATGCAGCTTTTCCGCGGGCTTTGCAGGCAAGGCTTTCATCTGCCTTTTTCAACCGGCTTTCCTTTTCCACATCGTCAAGCTTACTCTGTATATTCCCTTCCGGCAGTTCTTCCAGCCTGCACACAAAAAATCCCTTATGCGGCGCCGCCTCGATATACCCTTCCGATACAAGCTGCTCATAGGCTAAATCCACCGTACTTCTGGAAACCTGCAAATATTCCGCCAGTGCGCGCGTAGAGGGAAGCCGCTCACCGCTCAGCAGCTTCCCTCCCTTTATTTCCTCCCGTATGTGCCCGTATATCTGCTCATACAGATGCTTTGTACCGTCCGATTTCAGTTCAATCGCCATATTGTACATAGACGTTACCCTTTTGCTTTTTTCAGCTCTGCTACAATCTCGTCCTTCAAATCCCTCGCCTTATCCTTCACTCTCGCATTCGCTGTAGGGGAAGTCAGAAGCGCAGCGGTCAGTCTGGACGCAATATCATACTTGCCTACCCAGAAGGACAGTACAGCTAAAAGATAATCCACCGTATTTTCATCCATACCGCACATAGGAAAGTTTTCCGAAGCTTTTGCCGTGCTAAAGCCTTCCATTGCCTTTTGCAGGTATTCCTTTTCTGATTCCTTTAACTCAGCAATTTTTTCTTTATTATCACCTTCTGCTGCCGCAAGCTCCTCCTGCCAGCCTCTTAAAAGCCATGCCGCTTTTAAACAGCAGTAAGCCTTCTCGCTGGATTTACTCTGCTTCACCACTGCGCCTACAAGCGCAAGCTGATAACGCTCAAACGCCTGCTCGTAGGTATAACTTTCTCCGGTATGGGGCGTTAAATGCACCTTACTGCTGATATTCTCTTTAATGAGTTTGACCTGACCTGCCGTCATTGGAACAAAATAGCGCGTTATGGCAGAAAAGCCGCAATGCGGACAAAGCACAACGTCGTATTTCTGTGCATCGATGCCGTCATAGACAGGCCGCAAATCCTTGTCCGTGCGTAGCAGCTTTGCCTTGCCGGACTTCATCACCTTGCTCGTCACCTTTTCTCCACATACAGGACATTCAAAGCTGCGGTCAAATACCAAATCCTTCTCCTGCACCTTTACTACTTCTTTCTCCTGTCTGCCATCCTTCTTTTCGTCCTTAGGCTCTTCATAAATACTGGTATTCTCCAAATTTCCCAGACCCAGCTTGGACAGTCCCGACAATAGATTGCTCATCTTTAATCCTCCTTCTTCGGCAGCACAAACGAACTCTTCAGAGATACAATACGGTTAAACACCGGTGCGCCTTCCTCTGAGTCCTTATAATCGACACAGAAGAATCCATTGCGGACAAACTGAAAGCTTTCATATGCTTTTGCATCCGCAAGCGCCGGTTCCAAATATGCCTCTCTCACAGTCAGCGAGTTGGGATTTAAGTTGAGGCTTCCGTCTTCGTTGTACACACCGCTCTCTTCATCTATAATATTTTCATACAATCTTACTGTAGCTTTTACCGCTTCCTTTGCCGGTACCCAGTGAATCGTTCCCTTCACCTTTCTGCCATCCGGACTGTTTCCGCCCTTGGATGCGGGATCATAGGTACAGTGTACCTCCGTAATAACGCCGTTCTCATCCTTTACGCAGCCGGTACATGTCACAAAGTAAGCGTTCATCAGCCTTACCTCGTTGCCCGGGAACATGCGGAAGTACTTTCTGGGAGGCTCTTCCATAAAATCCTCTCTCTCAATATACAATTCACGCCCAAAAGGAATCTTCCTGTTCCCCAGCGCTTCATTTTCCAGATTGTTGGGAGCCTCCAGCATCTCGCTCTCCCCCTCCGGATAATTGTCAATAATCAGCTTTACAGGGTCAAGCACCGCCATCATGCGGGGACGCTTCAGCTTCAAATCCTCTCTGATGCAGTACTCCAGCATTGCGTAATCTGCGGAGGAATTTGCCTTGGAAACGCCGCAAAGCTCTACAAACATCCTGATGGATTCCGGCGTAAAGCCCCTTCTTCTGAGGGCAGCAATGGACACCAGCCTCGGGTCGTCCCAGCCATCCACAATGCCTTCTTCCACCAGCTTCTTGATATAACGCTTACCCGTTACCACATTGGTCAGATACATTTTGGCAAATTCAATCTGTCTGGGCGGATGGGGATATTCCAGTTCCCGCACTACCCAGTCGTAGAGCGGTCTGTGGTCCTCAAACTCCAGCGTACAGATAGAATGGGTAATTCCTTCAATGGCATCCTCTATCGGATGGGCAAAATCGTACATGGGGTAGATGCACCATTTGTCGCCGGTATTGTGGTGCGGTATATGCGCCACACGGTATATAACGGGGTCCCTCATATTGATATTGGGAGACGCCATATCAATGCGCGCACGCAGTACCTTCTCTCCGTCCGCGTATTTGCCCTCCTTCATCTCCTGAAAGAGCTTCAGGTTTTCCTCCACGCTCCGTCCGGCGCATGGGTCTTCCTTTCCTGCTTCCGTCAGCGTTCCTCTATATTCTCTTATCTCGTCGGCGCTTAAATCAGAGACATATGCCTTGCCCTTCTTTATCAACTTTATGGCGCCTTCGTACATTTCATCAAAATAACCGGAGGCAAAAAACAGTCTGTCCTCCCAGTCGGCTCCCAGCCATGCCACGTCTGCCTTGATGGACTCCACAAACTCCTCTTTTTCCTTCGTGGGGTTCGTGTCGTCAAAACGAACATTAAACTTTCCGCCATATTTCTGCGCCAGACCATAATTGAGCAGAATACTCTTTGCATGCCCGATATGCAGATAGCCGTTAGGCTCCGGGGGAAAACGGGTATGAACCGTGTCGTACACACCCTCTGCCAAGTCTTTGTCAATCATCTGCTCGATAAAATTCCTGCTTTCTGTTTCGCTCATAATTGCCTGACCTCTCACTTCTCTGTCCAAATTTCTGCGTATGGGCGGCTCTTTCGTGCGCCGCCGCATATCACATCTGTTTTTTATCTTAACACATATGCCTCCGCCTTAGCAAGCAGTTCTTCCAGCGAATAGACAGGACATGTATAGACGGACTCTCCCATGCCTCCTATCAATACCCTGCTGCCTCCCTGCTCTACTCCCGCCAGACTCCCGATTGCCGCCAGCAGCTTCATATCAGGGCTCAGCATAAGCCCGTCGCCTACGCCTCCGATAAACACATTGCCGTCCTTATCCGTCCCCAGATATCTTGTCATGCGGCTGATTGTCGGATTTGTCAGACTGTTTAAAAGCTCCATTTCCGCCGCATTGTAAATCTCTATTGTACCGTCTGAATAGCAGGCAAACAGCAGACTTTCGTCCTCATTATAGAAAAGCGTCTGCACCAGCTCTGCTTTGGGCAGTCCCTTCTCCCTCGCCTGCACTACCGCCTCTGTATACTCCAGACAAATCGTTTCCGGCAGGATTACTTCCCCGTCGTACTCCTCCCTGTCCTCCCCTCCGTTGTATTGATACACAGTAACATGGTTGTCTAAATGAGGCAGCACAAGATACCCTTCCTCCGCCACTTCAAAATCCATCACATTCTGGGAATGACAGAGAAAAACATTTGACATCAAATAATCCTGTTTTTCCTCCACCAAAATCACATGGTATTCCCCGCTTCTGGTAAACAAAAGATATCTGTCCAGATTGGTATATACCGCACCGCCCACTACCGAACTGCTCAGGGTAAAGCGGGCATATTCCGACCCATCCTCCATATTTACCAGCTTCACATCATCATAAGCGGCAAGCAGCAGATGAGACGCCCCATCCACGTAGGGACGCAGCAGCAAATCTGCGCAAAACTCGTCATACCTTCTGCTCCACAGTACGGAAGCTGTCTTCGGGTCACAGGCATACAGCTTCGTATATGTGCTTTGATAATCGTCATCATGGTAAGTCAGAAAAAAATACGCTGTGCCGTCTACCAGCCGCAGGTTCAGCCCGTTCCCATTCTCAACAGAAACAGGCGGTGAAATGGTATTCTCTGCAAGGTTCCAAAAGAACAGTTCATGATTTCTCTCCCAATAGCTCTCATCCCCCTCCAAATCCTCTTGAAAAATAAGATAGTCTCCCTGCAGCAGAAGCCTGCTGTCCACGCTTCTGCCCTCCTGCGGCTTATATTCATACAGGCATGTAAGCGTCTCCCCGTCATAAATA
>CAMWUP010000108.1 GCA_947177465.1 uncultured Lachnospiraceae bacterium | reverse complement strand
TTCATCGGGCTCTGCCACAGTGCGCAGGCGGTGTCGGACTGCCATCATATCTGAGATGTTGATTTCGTGCTTATACTCGTGCCGGTAGTTCATAATAAAAAACAACCTCCTTTCTTGTTGCTGCACAATGACACTTGACGCATAATGAGTTTCACGATTACTTATGCTAAACAAAGTGTAACGTTGCAAGCTGAAATGATGCTGAAAATATCTGTGAACAATTTGTGAAGTGTCTGATTTAACGGCCGGTTTCAGCTTTGTTTCAGAAAGGGGAAGTAGTATAATGTATATAGGCATTTGCGAAACTCGTTATATGGCAAGTGTCATTGTGCATGTTGTATAATCCAACACAGACGCGCTTTCGCTCCAAGTTTACCGTAGCGGTACATAAGCTGCCAAAATACGGCAGCTAAGTGCCGACGGTAAACAAGGGTCTGCTTATGGAATATACAACATGCACAATTCGGGACTGGCAAATAAGAGTTTCGCAATTACCTATATAACATTTACCGGTATTGTGGAAACCCGAAAAAAATCGAAGAGAAAAATCTCTTCGATTTTATTTACGATTCCATATAGGATAACAAGTCCTCCACGGGCTTGCGTTTGGGAGCAGCAGGTTCTTCGGCGGGATAGCCGATGGGAATCAGCGCCGCCAATTCTCTGTCCTCGGGAAGCGAAAGCAAAGCCGACGCTTTGGCTTCATCAAAAATACCTAAAATAACGGTACCGAGTCCCTGCTCATAAGCGGCAAGGCAGAATGCCTCGGCAGCGATGCCGGTATCAAACATCTGCCAGCCCCCTTCTTTGGGAGTGCTGAAAGAACCGTCCCTCTCGAAACCACTTCTGTTTTTGATAAAGGTAACGGCAATAAGCATGGGAGCATTTTTTATAATTTCCCCGTTTTTCGCATAGGCGGAGGTACATTCGGAAGCAATTTTATCCTTCAACGCTCCTTCCACGGCAATATAACGTACAATCTGCGTGTGCTTCCAGCTTGGTGCGTAAGAGGCTGTCTCTACGATACCTGCAAGCACGTCCCGCGATACGGGCTTATCGGTAAACTGGCGTATACTCCTGCGTCCACGGATACATTCGTTGGCTGTCATGGAAATCCTCCTGAAATATGTCGTTTTAGAGAACAGGCTGTGTTCCCCTGCCCTGTTTCTTGGAACATTATAGCATAAGTGGAGTGGGGAAGCAATGAGAAAATGTGCGGCAAAGGACGCCGTTACAGTCGTACATTCCCACAGAGCCGCGCTTTCGCTCAGCAAAAAACGTAACAGTACTAGGCTCGAAAGAACCTCGCCAAGTACTGACGTTTTTTAATGGGCTCTGTGGGAATATACGGCTGTAACGGCTGTCGCCAGCCCGAGTGCATTTGTCGTGCCGTTTTTAGTAACCAAAGTCAGCGTGTAAGTGCAGCTTATGCGGCTATCAGCCGTCGAGGAGCACCATGCCAGTTAAGACCGTATAAAAACGTCAGCACTTGGCGAGGTCTTTTCAAGCCTAGTACTGTTACGTTTTTATTCGAGCGAGAGCGCGTCTAAACAGGCATGGTGGCCATCGACGGCGTGACTTGCAGTGTGACTTACCGCAAAAAGAAACGTTATCTTTGCACAGAGAAAAGGGGTCTGCCGCTTGCATCTTATTGCGGATTCCATTATAATGGGCGTAAGAAGCTCCAAAATCCTGTGCGTTTATTTGGGAAGCGTGACAGGTGAGGCAGACAAAAAGCGGAGGCAGGATATGGCAAAAGAGAACGAGCAGGATATTGTATACAGCGAAAGAAAACGGTGGATGTTTTTTGGACTTCCTTTTACCTTTACCAAATACATCATTAAGGATGATATGATTACTATCGATCAGGGATTTTTGAAAAAGGTGGAAAACGACTGTTATATGTATAAGGTACAGGATGTAGAGCACACGGCGAGTCTTGGCGAGCGTATTTTCGGAATGGGCACTATCACCTGTTATACGGGGGATACAACGCATCCGAAGCTGATTTTAGAGCATATAAAGCGCTCTAAGGAGATTAAAAACTATATTTTAGAGGCGTCTGAGGCTGCCCGCATGAGGCGGCGTACCTTAAATACGCTGGACATCGGCACAGGTGGGATTGGCGATTTGGACGATGTGGATTAATAGCATAGAGCGGTTACACGACAGGACGGTGGTTGCTTCCCCCGTCCTGTTTATGGCTTTTGGTATGGTGGCATGTCAGTCGGCAGCATTTTATTGTTGACTACTATAGTCATTTTCGGAAATCAGGCGTTCAAAGAGCAGTCCCGCCATAAACCAGAAGGGCAGGTAGTCGAGGCGTATGATTTTTTTGACATGCCATTTAGAACGACTATAATCCCATGGGCAGATATCTTTTTTGTTTAGAAGAGTTCCCGTGATAAACTCGCCTGTGAAAATCAAGGCGGCATAGGACAGGCCTCTGACGAGCGGGGGTTTCTTCTTTAAAAGGCGGCTGACGGGAGCCAGAAAGCAGGCGCAGCCGTAAATGGGAAACATCCAGATGGAGGTATTTCCGGTCAGCTTGAACTGCCGCCTTCTGAAGGAATTGAGAGCTGTAAAGGTGATTTCCATGCACCAGCCTAAAATGCCACAGTGAATAAAATTATGGATATACTTTTTCATAAAAAAAGTATGTCCCCAAAAGGAAGAAATATACGATGAATTTTAAAGAGATGATGGAATATATGGAGTCAATTAAGGGCTGCGGTATTGTGCCGGGACTTTCCGGTATCACGGAGCTTTGCAGAAGGCTGGGGAATCCGCAGGATGCAGTCTCTTTTGTACACATAGCAGGTACAAACGGCAAGGGTTCGGTATTGGCGTTTTTATCTTCTATATTGAAATGTGCCGGTTACAGGGTAGGAAGTTATCACTCGCCGGCGGTCTTTACCTATTGTGAACGGATACAGATAAACGGGCGTGCCATTACGAAGAAGGCCCTCTGTGCATGTGTGGAGGAAGTGAAGGCGGCGTGTGATGCCATGACAGCGGAGGGGCTTGCGCAGCCCACACCTTTTGAGGTGGAAACGGCGGCCGCATTTCTGCATTTTCAAAAAAACGCCTGTGATATTGTGGTATTGGAAACTGGTATGGGGGGCAGAGAGGATGCGACCAATCTGGTCAATACGACAAAAGCAGCCGTTTTGACGCCGATTGGTATGGACCACATGCAGTTTTTGGGGGATACGCCGGAAAAAATTGCCGCACACAAAGCGGGCATTATAAAAAACGGATGTTATGTGATAACGGCAGGGCAGAAGCCGGAGATACTGTCAGTGATAGAAAAAGAAGCGGCCGGGAAGCAGTGCAGGCTTACGATAACCGGAGAGGCCAAAAAAATCAAGTATGGGCTGGAGAAACAGAGCTTCTCCTATCAGGATGCGTCAGGAAAGCGCTTCGACGGGCTGGAAATTTCCCTTGCGGGAAAGCATCAGATAGAAAATGCGGCTTTGGCGGTGGAGACTGTGTGCCGGCTTGCCTTGTGCGGTTATCCCATATCAGAAAAGCAGCTTCGGAAAGGACTTTTGGAGGCGAGATGGCGGGGAAGGTTTCAGATAGCGGACAAAAGGCCCCTTCTCATTCTGGACGGCGCCCACAATGAGGACGCTGCCAAAAAACTTGCGGAATCCATACGTTTCTATTTTACAAATAAAAGAATTGTTTATATAATGGGAATGTTGAAGGATAAGGAATGTGAGAAGGTGGCAGCGGAAACCTGTGCCTATGCGGAGCAGATTATTACAGTGACGCCGCCGGATAATCCCCGCGCGCTGCCTGCCATAGAGCTGGCGCAGCTTGTAAAGGAGTACCACCCCCACGTGACGGCGGCAGGAAGTCTGGAGGAGGGCGTGGAGATGGCGTACCTTCTGGCAGACAAGGCAGACGTTATACTTTGTTTTGGCTCCCTGTCTTATCTGGGACGTCTGGCAAAAGTAGTGGAGGAGAGACAGAAGGGCAGGCGTTAGGTACAAGAGAGCTGTATCGGAAAGCTGCCAGCGCAAAGAACGCTTCAACATGGAGGTGTGACATGGATAAGGAAAAGATAGAAGCCGGAGTCAGAATGATTCTGGAGGGTATCGGTGAAGATATAAGCAGAGAAGGTCTGCGGGAGACGCCGGAGCGGATTGCGAGAATGTATGAAGAGATTTTTGCAGGTTCCTTTGAGGACGCTGGCGCACATCTGCAGAAAACATTTTCCGCTTTTGGCAGTGACATTGTACTGGAAAGAGACATCGTGTTTTATTCCACCTGTGAACACCACATGATGCCTTTTTATGGCAAAGCGCATATCGCTTATATACCGGATGGTAAGGTAGTGGGACTGAGTAAGCTGGCGCGGACTGTGGAGGTATTTGCGAGAAGGCTGCAGATACAGGAACAGATGACGGGGCAGATTGCGGATGCCATTATGCAGCATCTAAAGCCCAAGGGAGTACTGGTAATGGTGGAGGCAGAGCATATGTGTATGACCATGCGCGGCGTGAAAAAGCCCGGCAGCAAGACGCTTACACTG
Organism: uncultured Lachnospiraceae bacterium; assembly: GCA_947177465.1. Classification (GTDB taxonomy): domain Bacteria; phylum Bacillota; class Clostridia; order Lachnospirales; family Lachnospiraceae; genus Acetatifactor. Next base: position 2,406 of record CAMWUP010000108.1, on the reverse strand, counting down.
GCTTCCAGAGGCGTGTTTGAGGAGGACTGCCGTCTGCGAGAGCAGGCTCTTGGCATGATTACGGCGTGATGACAGGGTTTGCAAGGCGGTTCCTGGCATAAGCGGAAAAGAGGTAAGCATGAAGAGGGTAAATCGTATACTGGCGCATCCGCTGTTTATACAGCATATGGAGCGGAACGAAGCGGCAGAGCAGGGCAGGATATTCTGCCGTCACGATATGGGACATCTGCTGGATGTGGCACGGATTGCCATGATTTTAAATTTAGAGGAAGGGCTGGGACTTGAGAAGGAAATTCTCTATGGCGCAGCTCTTCTGCATGATATTGGCAGGCACGAGCAGTATGAAAACGGGACGCCCCATGAGGAGGCGGGGGCACGGATTGCGCCCGCGATACTAAAAGAGTGCGGTTACAATGAAAAAGAAACAGATGTTATTGTTAGAGCTATCCGGATGCACAGGACGAAAGCGGCGGCAGAAAACGCCGATTTGAGCGGCGTTTTGTACAGAGCTGATAAAATGAGCCGTCCTTGCTTCAGCTGTAAGGCGGAAAGTTCGTGTAACTGGGGAGAGGAAAAGAAAAATAAGAGGATAAGCTTGTGAATAGCGGCAGATGTGAAGGAATGGCTTTTCAGAACGGAGGTAGAAATGAGAATAGGCAGCAGAGATTTTAGACGACAGGGAAAAACATATGTTATGGGAATTTTAAACATAACACCCGATTCTTTTTCTGATGGCGGTAAATGGAACGACATGGATAAAGCACTCTTTCATGTGGAAGAAATGCTGCAGGAGGGAATGGATATTCTGGATATCGGCGGGGAGTCCACCAGACCAGGCTATACACTTCTTGGTGAGGAGGAGGAAATCAGCCGTGTGATACCGGTTTTAGAGGCGGTAAAGAGCCGGTTTGACGTGCCGGTTTCACTGGATACCTATAAAAGCGGTGTGGCGAAGGCGGGCATAGAGGCCGGCGCAGATTTGATTAATGATATCTGGGGCTTAAAGTATGATGATAAGATAGCAGGTGTTATAGCAAAAAGCGGACTGCCGTGCTGTCTGATGCACAACAGAAAAGAGCCGGATTATACGGATTTTGTGCAGGAGGCTGCCGCTGATTTGGCAAAGACGCTGCAGCTTGCGGAGAACGCCGGTATCGATGCGGGAAATATTATTTTGGACCCCGGCGTTGGTTTCGGAAAAACCTATGCGCACAATCTGCAGATAATCAATGCACTGGAGGAGCTGCGTGTCTTTGATTGTCCGCTGCTTTTGGGCGCCAGCCGCAAGTCCGTAGTCGGTCTTACTTTGAATCTGCCTGTCACGGAGCGGCTGGAGGGAACATTGGCAACGACCGTGATTGCAGTTATGAAAGGGTGTTCCTTTGTGCGGGTGCATGATGTAAAGGAAAACGTGCGCGCCATTCAAATGGCGGAGGCGATTTTATACAGTTAGGGAAGCGTATGCCAAAAATCGGGAGTATGGAAGAGGCAGCATAGGCAGGAGGCCGGAAGTATGCAGGGAGCTTATAGGGGAGAAAGCAGGCAAAAGATAATGAAGTGTGACGAAATCAGAATCGACGATTTGGAGATTTTTGCGCATCATGGCGTGTTTTTGGAGGAGAAAGAAAAGGGACAGCTCTTCTATGTCAATGCCGTGCTGTATGGGGATTTGCGTCCGGCGGGGAAGCGCGACGATTTAACGCTGTCCACCGATTATGGAAGTGTCTGCCTTTTTCTGAAAGAAGAGTTAACCAAAAACACATGTGATTTAATTGAGGCGGCAGCAGAGCGGGCGGTGGAGGCGCTGCTTTTGCACTATCCACTGGTGAAGGCTGTTTTGCTTGAGCTGCGAAAGCCGCAGGCGCCGATTCCCCTGCCATTTGCCTCTGTGTCTGTCAAAATATACCGGAGCTGGCACAGGGCATATGTGGCATTCGGCTCCAATATGGGTGACAGCAGGGCGTATATTGACGGCGCTCTGAAAGGACTTGGGGAGGACAGGCAGATAAAGAATCTGTTCGTCAGCGACATAATTACGACAAAGCCTTACGGCGGTGTGGAGCAGGCAGATTTTTTGAACGGTGCAGTGCAGCTCGATACGTTGTATACGCCCCATGAGTTATTAGAGCGGCTGCATGAGCTGGAGCAGGCTGCGGGACGGGAGCGCAGGCTGCGGTGGGGTCCGCGGACGCTTGATTTGGACATTATTTTTTATGATAAGCTGGTATATGAGGACGAAAGCCTGATAATACCTCATGTAGATATGCAGAATCGGGATTTTGTACTAAAGCCGATGGCGCAGCTTGCGCCTTTTTTCCGGCATCCGGTATACAGTCGGACGATGGAAGAGCTTTTGGCGGAATACGAAAAGAAGGAATCTGCATGTAAAGAGAAAAGGAGTCTGTG
>CAMWUP010000107.1 GCA_947177465.1 uncultured Lachnospiraceae bacterium | reverse complement strand
CCCTTACTGCGGCAGTACAAGCTGTAAGAGCGGCAGCCGCAGTAAGGGCTGGCTTACGATACACGCCAGCACGCCCATAAAAAACGCTTTTCCCGCGCCCCTCCTCCTGCGCGCCAACAAGATAGCGCCCCCGATGGGAAACCCAAAGCATATAAAGCTTCCAAACAGCAGTCCCGCTGCCAGCATATTGCTTCCCTCCTGTATCCGTATTATTCTGCTTATTTTTCTTGCCTTCATTTTAGATTTCCCCCACAGAAAAAGCAATATGCTTTACCCAAGGTAAGGCATATTGCTCCTAAGATACAGTCTGTTATAAGCTTCTTCCATCCTTCTCACATTTTTCCGCTGCCAGCATCACTTTTGCGGTAAACACACCATCCGCCCATTCAAACTGCACGTCGCCCCCATACTGCTCCACCGTCCGTCTAATGCTCCCTATTCCCACTCCCTCATGCCCTTTCTTGCCGGAGCGGAAGCCGGATTTTGTCTTTACCGGCTCTTTATCGCTGCTGTTTTCCACTATGATGGAGACAAACTGCCGTACCGTATTTATCCGCAGCTTTACAAAGCCTTCCCTGCTCTCCTGTGCCGCGGCGATTGCATTGTCCAGCAGATTGGCAAACAGCGCTGTCACGTCCATATCACGCATAAAATCCAGAGACAGCTCGCCCACCTTAATATCCTCCCTGATTCCTGCATGCTGCATCTGCCGCGCTTTGTCGTTAAGAATTATGTTTAAAAGCTTTGCCGAGGTGTAGTATTTCTGTCCAAGGCTGTTCAGCATTTGGTGGATATCACCAGCATAATGCGCCGCCGCTTCCGCCCTTTCATTGTCATACAGCGCCTCCAGCGCAAGAATGTGGTTGCGGATATCATGAATCAGCTTTCGGGACTCTTCATACTTTTCCTCTTCCCGCGCATAATAGCGGTACTGCATTTCCGACTGCCTGCGGTAGAGATTCCGTTCATTCTCCAGCCTGTGATTCTCACTCATCACATCGACCAGCACACAGAAATAAATATTCAGACCGATGAGCATCAGCAGATTGGCCAGCAGAAGAAATACAGAACCCTCCACCATGTAAATCTGCATCAGGTATATCATACAATACATATGAAACACGGAAAACAACGGCAGCAGAATGGACAGCGCAACCTGCCGCACCGTAATATGCCTTCCCGTCCTTTTCCCTGCTATCATGGCAATCAGACAGATTACCATAAATTCTATCATTCTATCCGATACCACCAGTAGAATGTACAAAAGCTCCTGAGAATTGAGAAACAAAATTCCTGAGACGAGCAGCATTTCATAGCCCGTAATCACGACAACGTCCGTCAGAAAAACCGCCGCGGACAGAATAAAATACGGCACAAGGCAGGATTTGGAGGTTTTCAGAATCCACATTGCCGCAAAGGGAAACAAAACGCCAAAGGCAAGATTGAGCCAAGTGCTTCCAAACAGGGAGCACGCTACATTGACTGCCGTATATGCCGCCATGAGCCCCCAGACGCGCCCTGACAGCTTCGGCTGTCCCGCAATCCGGTAAGCGCCGTAAAACATGGCGCCGACAAGAAAGATACTTCCCACGCAGGGAAGTATCAGGTAGACCAGGATTTCCAACTGTACGTCCCCCTTTCTTCCGCAAGATACCGGTTCAGCGCCGCTCGAAACTGTACGGATTTCTTTTGTGACAGAGGAATCCTGCGCCCGTCTGTCAGTGTCAGTTCATAGCCATAGATTCTCTCAACCGCATACAAATTCACCACAAAACTCTTGTGGGGCACGGCAAAGCCGTATGGCGCCATCTCCTCCGCCACTTCCGTGATTTTCCGCTTCAGGTGCCAGATACGCTTTTCCGTATGCAGAAGCACCTGCCGCTCGCAGTACTCAAAACACAGGATGGCGGAGGGTTTGACATGGACAATGCCCTCCTTTGCCTGAAATTCCAGCTCCGGCTCCTGTCGGAAAAAGCCATAGGCGCACGCCTCGTCAAGCTGCGCGTACAACTCCTCCTTTTTAAGAGGCTTCAGCAGATAGGCAAAAGCGTGCACGGCAAAGGCAAAAATCGTGTAATCACTGTAATTGGTGATATAAATCAGCTTCACGTCCCTGTCCGTCTCTCTGATTCGCTTCGCCGTCTCAATGCCGTCAAGGTCCTCCATATCGATATCAAGCAGCAGGACATCATACTTTTTCCCTGCCTCCAGAAGAGCCTTCCCGCTTGGGTAGCCGTCCGCCTGCAGCCGGATTTTATTATATTCTTCAAGCATAGCCATGGTTTCTCCCAAAGCCTTTTCATCATCGTCGCAGACCGCTACCCGCAGCATGGAAATCCCTCCCTTTTGACGTCTCTGGCAGTCAATGTCCTATTTGTGCTTTTTCCTTCTGATTACCTTTTTGATACTTTCCGCCGCGCGTGTACACACGTCGTCCTCTGCAATCCAAACGGCTTCCTGCTTCTTGTTATCCCGCAGATATTTCAGCCACAGGTTCTGCGCGATTCCGCAAAGCCACGTCAGGATGCTGCTCTGTCCACGAAAATGCCGGATGCTCTGCACTGCCTGAAAAAAGTTTCCTGCGTCAGTTCTTCCGCAAGATTTTCATTTCCCGTTTTCCAAGCAGAAACAGATACACCTTCTGGGAATACTTTTGATATATTTTATCAAGTGACTCCATGACTATCCTCCTTTCTATCAGGTTAGTTCCAAGGAGGCTCTGTTCGTTACAATTTTTCTATTTTTATTTTATAGCACATTGTCCAGTATAAAGCGGATTTCAGAAATACTCTCTGTCAGCATAAAATAATGCTGCTCCATTTCAGGGTCGGAGGGGTCCCACTGCACATCCGTAACGTCAATCAGGATATAATTGGTATTCTTGTTAGAGAACAGATACCGATAGGGAATCGCGCCGTCGAACACATTCGCCTGTTCCAGTTCCTCTGCCGTCATCGCTCTGTCACCGTACGCCCCAATCCAGAAGAGAATCCCCATATCAGACCATTCGCCGTCCTGTCCGTGAATGGTATTGTCATAAAAGGTATATAAATACCCGCCCTCCATCTCACCAACTTCTACCGCATAATTGTCCTTCCACGCCTCAGGCAGGATAAGTGTCAAGCCGATTTCCTCCAGAAAAACCACCTCCTGAGTCGATTCCGCTATGTTTTCCTTTGCAGACACAGCCGTTCCTGCTGCAAAGCTGCACACCATCAGTACAAGCGCAGCGGCGCACATTATAAGCCTTTTTATTACCCTGTTCCTGCGCCTCGCCCCATAGTTTGGGAGATTCTGTGCCTGCTGCACAAGGCGTTCGTCAATATTTCCGATTCTGTCAGCCAGTTTTCTGCTATTCATACTGCAATACCCTCCTTTTCCAAATGTGCTCTCAGTTTTCCACGCATACGAAACAGGACGGATTTAATTTTGCCTGTCGGAAATCCCGTCTGCCTGCTGATTTCCTCTATCGAATCAAAATACCAGTAACGGCGTATAAAAATATTGCGCTTTTCTTCCTCCTGTTTCCACAAAAAGTCACTGACGGTTCTTTCAATCTCTTTTTCCATCAGTTCAGACTCGGCCGAATCTGCGCCTGAGACGCACTCCTCCAGCTCTTCCAGCGAGCACACTGCCTTTGGGTTTCGCTTTTCCGCAGTCAGATAGTCAAACCGGTTCAACGCCAGATTCCTTGTAATCCGGCTGACAAACGCGGAAAACTTATCCGGCTGCTTCGGCGGAATCACATTCCAGCACGCCAGATACGTGTCATTGACACATTCCTCACAGTCCTCCAGACTGAGAAGAATATGCTTTGCCACATAGCTGCACAGCTTTCCGTATTTTACATCGGTTTCCCGTATCGCGGCTTCATTCCTCTGCCAGTACATTGCTATAATTTCCTTGTCGTCCATCATATTGCTTCCTTTCCGTGTCCTGCAGGTCCGCAGGCACAAATTCGTACTCTCATTAAAGGTACTCCGGAAATACCTTTCATCCTATAAGTAGGATTTTATGACGGTCCGGTTGCATATGGTTTCATAAATATAAAATTTTTGCGTTATAACGTAATCCAATAACGCTGCTCGATATGCCCCTCCTCTTTCACCTCATTCTCCAATACTCCGCCATTGCGAAGAATAGATTTTGCCGAACCAATGTTATCTTTGTCGCAGCACACCAGAACCTTGTCAATACCAAGTTTCTTACACTCCTCCAACGCCAGGGCAAGCATTGCCGTCGCATAGCCCTTTCTTCTTTCACTGGGTCTGATGCCATCGCCTATATGACCGCCGCTTTTTAATAATGCATCATTTAAATAGTGGCGAATGTTGACGGCTCCTACAAAAATATTTCTGTCCTTATCAAGGCAAAACAGCGTTGTATCAGGAACCCAGCCATTTTCGTTTTCTTCCTTTGTATCCAGATTTTTTACATAAGCCTCAAAATCCCGAAAATCATTTGCCCATATTTTCCATGGAGACATATTCGTGTGATTTACCACGATATCATTCTTCTATTCTGTCAGCATTTCAAATAGCTGTTCCTTATATTCATCGGTTAATCTCACAAGTTCAATATGCAATCTGTTTCCTCCCATACTTCCGAAAAATGACTCTGCAGGAAAATGCTCATAGCGTGCTTCGGCTGCTCTTTCAGATTATATTGCAGCATATCCTCCCTTAACGCGGACACAGCCATCCCCATTTCCTTTGCAGAAACTTCCTGACGGGACTTTACGCGAAAACGTCCCTCTTTTTCCTGCTCCTTAAAAAATGCGTACAAATCGGGAATTGCAGATACCGTATCCACCTTCACCGGCTCTATGCAGGTGTAGGCGCAGTTTATCTGTGTCGGCTGCTCCGTGCCCTGCACGTCGCGGCACGCATACAGATATCCCTGCTTCCCTTTGTATATATCTGCAAACGCATTTTCATAGTATTCAGAATAAACCACCGCTCCATCCTTCGCAAAACCGTAGGGATAGAAACTAAAAGGCTTTGGCACCGGCTTGGCTGCATACAGCAGCGCCACCAGCGGATTGTCTGCAAAGTACAGGTAAGGTCTGCCGTGTTCCGATAAAAAGGGCTTTAGCTCCGTCAGCCCTCCCACGGGACTTCCATGATATAAAATCATTTGTTCGCTCCTTTGTGTTATAGTATCCCATGTATTTATAAAACAATCTGTTTTTATGCAGATATAGCGATACATAATATTCTCCTGCAAAACCATCTCCTTGCTATGAAGACCTGAAATCAAAATTATACCTTGTTCCATGCGAGAGCAGAACCCCGTCTGTCAGCGTAATGCAGAGAATACAGGTATTGGTATCGTTAAAATCCGTGTGCCCGTTGTCAATCCATTCCGCAAACACGTCTCTTAATTTCTCTGCCATTGCAGCATTTTCCGCCTTGCCAAAATATCCAAGACTGCTGCCCGTTCCATGTGCCGTAAACCACTCGCCTGCTATCGCCACATTCGGATTTTTCTCTATCTGCTGCATTTTTGCGGAAAGCGCATGGGTAATGATGTAAAATGCTCCGTCTTCATAATACCCGTTCACATAGCGGACATGCGGCATTCCATTTTCCATGGTTGCCAGCGCAATAACGCTGTCTTTGCCAAAACGTTCTATGATAAGCTTTTCTGCTTCTGAATTTAGATTTTTCATTTTGACTCATTTAACCTCCAAGCACATTACATTGGCGTTCCCACCTCAATTAGATTGCCATCCAAATCATAAAAACGAACCAACTTCTGTCCCCAGCTATGAGTCATAAGCCTGTTGACATACTGAATCGAAGGGTACAACTTTTCCAGTTTTTGAACAAACGCTTCTATATCGCGTTCTTCAAAATACAGTTCACAGGAATTGCTCCTTGGAACAACCTCTTTTTCGAGAAAACCCTTCCAGATTTTTTCGTCCTGAAGCACAAGACCTTCCGTTAAAATCATATTGCCATCATTGTCCAGTACCACATCAAGACCAAACAAGTCATGATAAAACTTCCTTGCTTTTTCAATGTCCCTCACAACAATCAATATATTTTTCAATTTCATCCGTTTTATCTCCCGCTCATATTACTTTTCTCATGCCAATCAGCCCTTTCCTTTTTCCAAATCCAAGAGAAACCTTTTTATCTCTGTGCCGCAGGCAAATCCGTCAATACTTCCACTTTTATGAATCACCCTGTGGCAAGGCACTATAATCATAATCGGATTCCTGCCGTTCGCCTGTCCCACTGCGCGAACGGCCCTTCGATTTCCAATACCGACGGCAATGTCCTCATAGCTCCTTGTTTCGCCGTATGGTATTTTCAGCAGTTCCTGCCATACACGCTGCTGAAATGCTGTCCCTTTCGCCTTTAACGGCAAGTCAAATTTCATTCGCTTCCCCGCAAAATATTCATTGAGCTGCGTGTATGCCTCATACAATAAATCGGAATGTTTTTCAAAATTCTGCGTCGGCACACCGCCCATGTCCTCCTGCTGCAGGCAGAGCCTTGTCAGGCTGCCGTTTTCCTCACAAATTTTCAACATGCCAATGGAACTTTGAAAAACGTAACGATTCTCCATTTTGATTCAACCTTTCCTTTCATGGTTTAGAGTCATAGGCGCAAAGCGTGGTATAATTATACCATATGAGAGTCATTTTAGCTATTTCTGAATGGCACAAATTTGCTCTAACTTATTGTTTCTATTTATATTTTCAATATGGTATAATGTCGATAGACCTTATACCGGCTCGGAGCGAAGCGGAGTAGCCATCTGCCGGAGGCACCATGTGCAGGGGCGAGTATGATTCACGATTATCCACGAGATAGCGTCGGACGGCATGAGTGAATGATTGGCAGACAGAATCAATAAGCTTGATGAAGCCGGATATGCACAATACTTTGTGGCAAGGAAGGTGAACCCAAAATGAAAAAATATAATATCAGTCCCGAATATGGCATATT
>CAMWUP010000106.1 GCA_947177465.1 uncultured Lachnospiraceae bacterium | reverse complement strand
CTGAATCTGCGTCAGAAACAGTAAGCTCTGACTCTTTTTCCTGAATGATTACGGGTTCAAAAGAATCAGAAACCATTTCACCTTTCCATTTGATGTAGGACATAATCTCGGAAGGCATTTTCTGAATTGCCGCCTCTTTCGTTTCCCCTCTCGTAAAAGCTCCTACAAAGTTGTCAGAATACAGCATACTATCGTTGTGGTTGTGTTCCCATACACATCTTATTTTCATAATATAGCCTCTTTCTATTTATAAACTCCCTTTTCGGAAAATGTTCCTATTAACCACTCCACAAACTGAAATTTATCCATTTGTAAACTCTCTGTCAAAAGCTCTCACTGTCTCGCGGTTTCGTTCATCGTCATAAATATCCGATTCATAATATCTTCCTCCGCAAACCTCCTTCAAATATCCTTCCTTCAGTTCCATAGCCATAAACGCAGGATAATTGTACCCATCTGCATCTGCTATTCCATAAACTTCCGCTTCCTTGAACCCAAACTGGGGATAATACTCCGGTCTTCCAAAAAACAGGATTCCGCCATAATCAAGCTGTTTCGCCCGTCCTATCATGGCATGAATCAGTATCCCTCCAATGCCTATCCGCTGATATTCAGGTAACACACTCAGTGGTCCAAAGTTCAGAACGGGAAGCGACTGGTTCTCTTTTTTCACAACCGCATTACTGCAAATAATATGCCCGACAATCGTCCCATCTTCCAGTTCCGCAACCAAACTGAGCGCCATAATCCCATCCCGGTGCCGCAATTCATGAACCATCCAATGCTCGTAAGGACAGCCAATCTGTCCCCGCTTAATTCTGTCAGGATACCCGAAAGCGGCTCTTGTTATTTCCTCTACTCTTTGATAATCTTTTTCTTCTTCAAGTCTAACATTTATCTCCATACAATCCTCCAAATTCTGACTTGTCGAAACTATTGTATTGTCCAATATAAAAGCCCATTCAATCTGTTTACTCTGTTCCGATTGCCTCTTTTATTTTCTGCTGCATAAATTCCAGCATTGCCTCGTTGTCATAGTTAAAATCCGGCTTGTTGACCCAAATTACATTTTTTTCCCGTTTAAACCACGTAAGCTGCCTTTTGGCAAAATGTCTGGTGTCCCGCTTTATCCGGTACACGGCATCTTCCAAACTACATTCCCCGTCAAGGAAAGAAAAAATTTCTTTGTAGCCAAGCCCCTGCATGGAAACCATATCTCTTTTACATCCCATATCCTGAAGGCGCCTGACTTCCTCCACAAGTCCTTCGGCGAGCATATCGTCCACCCGCTTTTCAATCTGTGTATACAACTTCTGCCTGTCGTCGTTCAGTACAAAATAAGCAGCGGCATAGGGGCTCTCCTTTTGCCGCTCCGTCTCATTGTGTTCGGAAATAAACATACCGGTCTGCCTGTGAAATTCAAGCGCTCTGATGACCCGCTTGATATTGTTTGGATGAATGGCGTCCGCTGCTTTCGGGTCCACGTTTTTCAGCATGTCATGCAAATACTGTGCGCTTTCCTGCTCTGCAAGTGCAGCCAGCTTGTCCCTGTATGTGGTATCTTCCTCATTTTCCGTAAAATCAATGTCGTACAGCACAGCCTGTATATAAAAACCCGTGCCGCCCGCCAGTATGGGAATTCTGCCATTCCTATAGATAATGTCCATCGCCCGTCTGCAAAGGATTTGAAAGGTTACAACATTAAATGCTTCTGAAGGCTCTAAAACGTCTATCAGGTGATGGGGAACGCCGGACATCTCCTCCCTTTTGATTTTAGCGGAACCAATGTCCATATGCTTATAGACCTGCATGGAATCTGCCGAAATAATTTCTCCGCCAATTGCCTTTGCAAGCCGTATGGACAACCCCGTTTTGCCCACAGAGGTAGGTCCCGTCAGTACGACCAATGGTTTTTTCTGCTCCATCTACACAATCCTCTTAAATTTCTTTTCAATTTCATATTTACTCATGGAAATAATGGTGGGGCGTCCGTGCGGACAGTTATAGGGATTGTCCAGCGTCATAAGCTCGTCAATTAAAGCCTCCATCTCTGACGTACTGAACGCGTGATTCCCTTTTACTGCAGCCTTACATGCCATGGAAGCCAGTTTTTCCTCCACAACCGTCAGATTTTTGTATAGAGGTCCGTCAAAAAGCTCGTCCAGCACCTCTAAAAAAAGTTCCTTTTCCTGACATCCGTAAAGGTCCGTAGGAACGCTTCTGATGGCATATTCGCTCCCACCGAATTCTTCGATTTCAAAGCCCAGCCCTGCAAACACATCCTGATATGACAAGAAGGTTTGCTCTTCCCTTGCAGAAAGTGTTACCACAATAGGGGGCACCAAATTTTGGGATACTATCTCTTTTTCTTGAAATCGGTGAATCAACCGCTCGTATTTTACTTTTTCATGTGCTGCATGCTGGTCAATGATAAACAGCTTATCCTGAAAGGCAAGCAGCCAGTAGGTGTCAAAAATCTGCCCCAGTATCCGGTATTCCCTGCGGTTTTCCTGCGTCAATAGCTTTTCCTCAAAGAGATTCATCTGTATTGGCTTTGAAGAAGCTTCCATGTCTTCCTTTACAGGTACGCTTGCAGGAATTACTTCATTTTCCTGTATTTTTGCACCAAATGATTGTTCAGACATTTTCTCCCACACGGGATTTTGCATGAAGTCCTGCATTTTAGGCTTATCTGCCTCATATTTCATCTCTTCCATAATCCGAAACTGCGCCGTCCTCTCCACCTCAAAAGGCTCCGGAACGGAGACTTTGGGCTCTGGAACGGAGACTTTGGGTTCCGGAACAAGTTTTGTTTCTTCTGTTATATGCAACGGCGATGATGACTTGACGGAGTCGCTTTTTGATACGGCGCTGTCTGCTTTTTTCGCCACAGAGTTGTCAAATACCGCCTCCGGAATCATCTCCCGCTCTTGTAATGCCTCCGCAACCGCTTTCGTGATGAATTCATAAATCCGGTTACCGTCTGTGAAACGGACGTCCATTTTGGTTGGGTGTACATTTACATCTACAAATGCTGTGTCTATTGCAAAATGCAGGACCACAAAGGGAAATTTATGCTGCATCAGATATTGACTGAAGCCGTCCTCAATCGCCCTTGCCATTATATTGCTTTTGATATATCTGCCGTTTAAAAAATAGGTTTCAAAGCTGCGGTTTGAGCGGTTTAGCACAGGCTTTCCAAGGTATCCGGAGACGGCAATTCCCTGGCTTTTTGTTTGTATTTCCACCAGATTTGCAGCCGTTTCCCTGCCATAGATACGGTAGATAACCTCTTTCAAATTTCCGTTGCCGGAGGTGTTAAACTTAAGCTGATTGTTTACCGTAAGCTTAAACGCCACATCGGGTCTGGAGAGAGCCATATGCTCCATCAAATCTATGACATAACCGCCCTCTGTCTGGGGCTGTTTTAAAAACTTCCTGCGGACAGGTGTATTAAAAAACAAATTACGTATGATAATGGTAGTGCCGTCCGGCGCGCCAACTTCCGAAAGCTCTTTTTCTTCAGCCCCTTCGCAAAGATACCTGACGCCGGTAAGAGAATCCTTTGTCTTGGTTATCAGCTCCACCTTTGCCACTGCTGCAATGCTGGATAACGCCTCACCGCGAAAGCCAAGGCTTTTTACACTGTGCAAATCCTCTGCCGTTGTGATTTTGCTTGTCGCATGGCGCAAAAATGCATTTCTGACCTCAGAAGCCTCAATACCGCCCCCATTATCCGTAATACGGATAAAAGAAATACCGCCTTCCTTGATTTCTACAGTAACAGCGGAAGCTTTCGCATCAATGGCATTCTCCACCAGCTCCTTCACAACACTTGCAGGACGTTCCACCACCTCGCCAGCCGCAATTTTATCAATTGTACCCGCATCCAATACCTGTATCTTCGCCATAATAAGCACCTTATTCCCTTATCTTCTCACACTTACCAACGGTTGTTCAACTTACTCTGCAATCTGTAAAGTGTATTCAGCGCATCCAGAGGCGTCATATTGCTGATATCTGCTTCCTTCAGCTCCTTCAGGACATCCTCGTCCTTGACCGTATCAAAGAGTGACATCTGCGCCATGTCAACTTCGTCAAAATGCTCTGCTTTTTTCGGCTTGCCGTCTCCTCTTGTGTCAACGGCGATGCTCTGTACTTTTTCCGTAATATCATTGTCAGAGAGCTGTTCCACAATTTCCTTGGCTCGCCCGATGACCACGTCGGGAACGCCCGCAAGCTTTGCCACCTGAATCCCATAGCTTTTATCTGCGCCGCCCTTGATGATTTTCCGCAAAAATACGATATCGTCCCCCTGCTCCTTTACCGCTATACAGTAATTATTGACATTGCTTATCTTTCCCTCCAGTTCGGTCAGCTCATGGTAATGCGTGGCAAACAATGTCTTTGCACCCAGAAGCTTTCGGTTGCTGATATGCTCTATCACTGCCCATGCAATCGACAGTCCGTCAAAGGTTGAAGTTCCTCTTCCGATTTCATCCAAAATCAGCAGACTCTTGGAAGTGGCGTTCCGCAGAATATTTGCCACTTCATTCATTTCCACCATAAAGGTGGACTGTCCACTCGCCAAATCATCAGAAGCGCCCACTCTCGTAAATATTCTGTCCACAATGCCGATATTGGCGCTCTTTGCAGGTACAAAGCATCCCGTCTGCGCCATCAGTACAATCAGCGCCGTCTGCCGCATATAAGTGGACTTACCCGCCATATTAGGACCTGTTATAACGGCAATCAGGCGGTTATTATTATCCAGATAGGTGTCGTTTGTGATAAACATATCATGCTCTATCATTCTTTCCACCACCGGATGCCTGCCATCCTTGATATCGATAACGCCTTTTTCATTGAGTTTCGGACGCACATAGCCGTTTCGCTCCGACACAAGGGAAAGGGAAGCAAACACATCCAGTCTTGCAATCGCCTTGGCTGTCCTTTGGATTCGTTCCATCTCGGCGGCAATGGCATCCCTGATCTGGCAGAAAAGGTCATATTCCAATGTACAGAGCTTATCCTCTGCATTCAGTACGGTGTCCTCCAGCTCTTTTAAGCGCGGCGTAGTGTAGCGCTCCGCATTGGCGAGCGTCTGTTTCCTGATATAATCCGCAGGAACCAGATTTTTGTAGGAATTTGTCACCTCAAAATAATAGCCGAAAACTTTGTTGTATTTGATTTTCAGGTTCTTGATGCCCGTCCGTTCCCTGTCTGCATTTTCCAGTTCAGCAAGCCATTTCTTTCCGTCCCTTTTGGCGCTTCTGAGCTTGTCGATGTCCTCGTCAAAGCCATCCTTTATGATGCCGCCTTCCCTAACGGAGACTGGCGGCTCCTCCTCGACTGCCGTTTCAATCAGATTGCAGATATCCTCCAAAGCGTCCATTTCTTCCCGAATACCGGCAAGCAGCTCTTTTTCAAAGCCCTTTAACACAGTTTTAATATGAGGCAGCATCTGAAGGGAGTTGCGAAAAGCAATTAAGTCCCTTGGATTTGCCGTTTTGTAGCTGATACGCCCCAACAGCCTTTCCAAATCATAGATTGGGTTCAGATATTCCCTGATTTCGTCTCGGGAAACAGAATCCTTTGACAATTCCTCTACTGCATCAAGACGTTTCTCAATATCCGCTTTCTCTATCAGCGGCTGTTCAATATAATTCCGAAGTGTACGCCCGCCCATTGCCGTTTTGGTTTTGTCAAGCACCCATAAAAGAGAGCCTCGCTTCTGTTTTTCCCGAAGCGTTTCCGACAACTCCAGATTCCGTCTTGTAGAGCTGTCAAGCAGCATATACTTGCTTGTAATATAAGGGTATATATGACTGATATGGCTCAAAGAGGTCTTCTGCGTATCGTAAAGATACAAAAGAAGCGCGCCCGCCGCAAGCAGTCCGGTCGGAAAATCATCGATACCAAGCCCTGTCAGTGTATTGACATGAAAATGCTTCATCATACACTTTTTGGCAGCATCATCATCAAAAAAATGCGGCTCCAGCGCATATACGGTTATGCCAAGCCTGCCCCTCAAATCTTCTATATCCATGCCGCTCACCAAAAAGGCATCATTGCAGATAATTTCCTTGGGCTGGTATTTCATGATTTCGTCTGTCAGCTTTTTTAAATCATCTACCTCCGTCAGAAAAAAATCTCCGGTGGTAACGTCCGCAAGAGAAATTCCGATTTTTGCCTGCATATAAGTGATGCACATCAGATAGCTGTTTTTTGACTCGTCAAGCGCCTGTACATCTATATTGGTACCGGGTGTTACGATGCGGACGACTTCCCGCTTTACAAGCCCCTTGGCAAGCTTCGGGTCTTCCACCTGCTCACAAATGGCAACCTTGTAACCCTTGCTCACTAATCTGTTCAAATACCCTTCCACGGCATGATAAGGCACCCCGCACATAGGAGCGCGCTCCTCCTGCCCGCAGTCCTTTCCCGTCAGGGTAATCTCCAGCTCTTTCGAGACAGTCAGCGCATCCTCAAAAAACATCTCATAGAAATCACCCAGGCGGTAAAACAGAATACAATCTGCATATTCCTGCTTTGTCTCCAGATACTTCTGCATCATGGGAGTAAATTCAGCCACTTTTTTTCTCCTTGAAGCCGTAATTCGGCTTTTCTTATCACAAATTTAATGTACCCACATAATAAAAACCACAACATTTTTCCAGTTTCACTTTGACGATTTTTCCAATCAGGGAAGCCTCTCCCGCAAAATGTACCAGCGTATTGTTGGAAAGCCTTCCTGTCAGCAGGGATGGATCATGTTCGTTGATTTCCTCCACAAGGGCTTCCATCACTTGTCCCTCATAACGGGCAACCCGCTTTCTTGCAGTTTCCTGTACCGTTTCCAACAGCTTTTGAAAGCCCTCTTTTATCACTTCCTCCGGCACCTGCCCCGGCATGGATGCTGCCGGCGTACCGGTTCGTTTTGAATAGATAAAGGTAAAAGC
>CAMWUP010000105.1 GCA_947177465.1 uncultured Lachnospiraceae bacterium | reverse complement strand
GTCGTGGCTGCTCTTGAGTCTTGTGGGGGCAGTGCCGTTTACGCTTACGGGTGAGATACCTTTTTATGTAGATGCGGTTTTTGAGACAGTTTCCGGACTGACGACGACAGGTGGTACGATTCTGACGGATGTGGAGGGTCTTGCAAGATGCACGCAGTTTTGGAGGCTGTTTACCCACTGGATAGGCGGTATGGGAGTGCTTGTGCTGATTTTGGCCGTGCTCCCCTTGTCGGGAAGCTATAACATGCACCTGATGCGTGCGGAGAGCCCCGGTCCTACCGTGGGAAAGCTGGTGCCAAAGGTAAAGAATACTGCAAGAATATTGTATCAGATATATATTGCAATCACCGTGCTTGAAATTATGCTGCTGATGGTAACGGGGCTGCCGCTCTATGATTCGGCTACACTGACATTTTCCACCGTGGGAACGGGCGGCTTCGGGCTGCTTAACAGCAGCGCGGCGTCCTACAGCAGGGCGGCACAGATTGTCATTTTGATATTCATGCTGCTTTGCGGTGTGAGCTTCAATATTTATTATCTGTTTCTGATAAAAAAGCCCAAAGAAGTGTTTCGCAGTGAGGAACTGCGTGCCTATCTGGGAATTGTCGCAGTATCGACCCTGCTGATTGGAATCGATATCAAGGAAAGTTTTTCCAGTATGGGAGAATCCCTTTTTCAGGCGGGCTTTCAGGTGACGTCAGTGATGACTACCACAGGATTTACCACCAGTGATTTTAATCTCTGGCCCTCTTTTTCCAAAATGATACTTTTCCTTTTGATGATAGTAGGCGCCTGTGCCGGCAGTACGGGCGGCGGTTTGAAGGTATCGCGTCTCGTGGTATTGATAAAGAGTATCAAAAATGAAATATCGGCTGCGGTGCATCCGAGAAGTGTGAAGAAAATGCATATGGATGGCAGAGTGGTTTCTGAAAATGTGGTACATTCCATCAGGGTGTATCTGGCGATTTACGTTGTCATCTATTTCCTGTCCGTATTGCTTGTCAGCGTTGATAATTTCAGCTTTGAGACCAATGCCTCTGCGGTTATGGCGATGTTTAACAATATTGGTCCCGGCTTTGACATGGTGGGACCGACAGGAAGCTTTGCAGCGTTTTCGCCCTTTTCCAAGTGTGTTTTGATGTTTGATATGCTTGCGGGAAGACTGGAGCTGCTGCCGCTGCTGGTTCTGTTTTCCATAAAAACGTGGAAAAACCGATAAAAACAGGTTGAAAATATTCTAATGTTATGTTATAATATAACCTATGTGGTTAGTGAAGTATCTGATATATGAAAATTGATGCGGCAGAACGCTGCGATGGATTGTGCTGTAGCCGGAAAGGAAAGTTATGGGAGCACTGAAGATTATTTTAACAATACTTTTTATTATTGTATGTATAGCGCTTGTAGTGCTGGTATTGATGCAGGAGGGAAAGTCGGCAGGACTCGGCGCCATCAGTGGTGCGGCTGAGACCTACTGGGGTAAGAATAAGGGACGTTCCATGGAGGGACAGTTGGTCAAGATTACCAAGATATTGGCAGTATCCTTTATCCTGCTTGCGGTCATACTGAATCTTAATGTATTTTAATGAGTTTAAGATAAAGCACTCTTTATACAGATAAAGAGTGCTTTTTTTAACGCAGTATCACGGGAAGATTGGTTTCAGTGCATAGATGGGTATAAGAATGATAAAAAAAGCAGATGAAAAACGAAAAAAGGTAATATGCAGCCTGATGGAAGACGAGATGTACGTTCCGATGAAGGAGAAGGAGCTTGCCATGCTTCTGCAGGTGCAGGAGGAAGACAGACTCACGCTGAAGCGTATTTTAGAGGAACTGGTTTCAGAAGGCAGACTGGAAAGAACGGCAAAGGGAAAGTATGTCAAGGGAAACGGCAGAAAAAAGGAGCCGCTTACAGGTACTTTTATCAGCAACGCCAAAGGCTTTGGCTTTGTGGAGATAGAGGGCTGGGAAGAGGATTTGTTCATTCCCAGGGAGATGGTGAACGGCGCCTTTCACAAGGATACGGTTGAAGTGGAGGTGCTTTCGGAAGGCGGGGGAAAGCGCAGGGAAGCGCGGATTGTCCGCATTGTAGAGCGTGGCATGAACCGAATAGTAGGCACGTATGAGAAGGTGTCGAAGTTTGGGTTTGTCAGACCTGACAACGCAAAGCTGGCGGACGATATATTTGTGCCGGATGAGCGTTCTAAGGGAGCCGTCACGGGACATAAGGTAGTGGTAGAAATCACCGAATACGGAAAAGGAAACAAGAGTCCCGAGGGCAAGGTGGTGGAAATCTTGGGTCATGTCAACGACCCGGGCGTTGATATTATGTCTATTGTAAAGGGATATGAACTGCCCTGCGAATTTTCCGAGAAACTGCTGCATCAGGCAGAGCGCGTGGCAAAGCCGGTCAGCGAGGCGGATATGGCGGGCAGGAAGGATTTACGGGAGTTCCTTTGTGTAACCATCGACGGGGAGGACGCCAAGGATTTGGACGATGCGGTGAGCATTGCCTACGACGAGACCGCAGAGCAGTATCGGTTAGGGGTGCATATTGCGGATGTGAGCAATTATGTGCAGGAAAATTCTGCCCTTGACAGGGAAGCAAAGGAAAGGGGGACCAGCGTGTACCTGACGGACAGGGTTATCCCCATGCTGCCCCATACGCTTTCAAACGGTATCTGTTCCCTAAATGAAGGAGAGGACAGGCTTGCGTTAAGCTGTCTTATGCAGATAGACAAAACCGGCAAGATTGTAAGTTATGAACTGGCGGAGACTGTGATAAGGGTCAGCAGGCGCATGACTTATACCGAGGTAAAGGAGATATTGGAGGACAAGGACGAGCCGGCGACTTATGCCGGTGCCCGTGTGGTGACCATATGTGAACTGATGGCGGAGCTTTCCGGTCTGCTGCGTGCCAGAAGGACGAAAAGGGGCGCGATTGATTTTGATTTTCCGGAGAGTAAAATTATTCTGGACGCACAGGGACATCCGACAGAAATAAAGCCCTATGAAAGAAACGCGGCACATATGATTATTGAGGATTTTATGCTTGCGGCAAATGAAACCGTCGCACAGCATTTTTACTGGCTGGAAGCGCCCTTTGTCTATCGCGTGCACGATAAGCCGGATGCGGAGAAAATCCAAAAGTTGAATGTTTTTATCAATAATCTGGGCTATTACATGAAAGCGATAGGAAGAAAGGGGAAAAAGGTTTCCGACGAGGAAATTCACCCGGGTGAGATACAAAAGCTTCTGCACAGGATTGCGGGGACGCCGGAGGAGGCGCTGGTGAGCAGACTGACGCTTCGCAGCATGAAGCAGGCGCATTACAGCACGGAAAGCACGGGACATTTTGGGCTTGCAAGCCGGTTTTACTGCCATTTTACTTCGCCTATCCGCCGCTATCCCGATTTGCAGATACATCGTATTATCAAAGAACAGCTCAGAGGAAGGCTTACGGCAGAGCGGATGGCACATTACAGGGAGATATTGGACGGTGTGGCAAAGCAATGCTCTGAAACGGAGCGGCGCGCGCAGGAGGCGGAGCGGGAGACCGAAAAGCTGAAAAAAGCAGAGTATATGCAGGAACGAATCGGACAGGAGTTTGATGGCGTGATTTCGGGCATTACCGCATGGGGTATGTATGTGGAGCTGCCTAATACAGTGGAGGGTATGATTCACGTATCTAAAATGCCGGGCGACTATTTTCATTACAATGAGAGCACTTACGAAATGGTGGGCGAGCGGACAGGACGTGTCTATAAGCTTGGCGAGCCGGTGCGGGTCAGGGTTGTGGAAGTGGAGATGCAGGTAAAGACCATTGATTTTGAACTGGTGGAGGAAATTGAGGATGAGCAAAGAAACGCTGAAGCTGGTGGCGAACAATAAGAAAGCGTATCATGACTATTTTATAGAGGAAAAATATGAGGCGGGACTGGTACTGCACGGCACGGAGGTAAAATCCATGCGCATGGGCAAATGCAGTATCAAGGAGTCCTTTGTCAGAATTGAAAACAATGAGGTGTGGGTATATGGGATGCACATCAGTCCTTATGAAAAGGGGAATATTTTTAACCGCGACCCTTTAAGACCCAAAAAGCTTCTGCTGCATAAGGCGCAGATTCGCAAGCTGGTAGGACAGCTTGCGGAAAAAGGCTTTACCCTTGTACCGCTGCAGGTTTATTTCAAGGATGGCAGGGCAAAGGTGGAGCTTGGGCTTGCGCGGGGCAAAAAGCTTTACGACAAGCGGCAGGACATTGCCAAAAAGGACCAGCGCAGAGAAGCCGAAAAAGAATTTAAAATCAGAAATCTCTGATTGACGAACACGGCTTATTTGGGTACAATAATAGTGTAATGAAGGGCAGAAGCCCGTCATGATAAATAAGGGCTAGTTAAGGTTTCGACAGGGGTCTTGCAGCTGGAGAAGCTATCCGCAGGCGATGCGTCAAATCGCAAATTAAATATAAACGCTGAAGATAATTTAGCTCTCGCAGCCTAAGCTGCGGGTAATGCCGTTTTTTAACGGCTGTCCGCTCCAGAGCACCCCCACTCTGGAATCCGGGCATCGACTATGGGGGAAACGGCATACAGTAAGCTTTGCCTGTATGGACGTATCATGAAGCTACCGAGCATAGCAGGGTGTCAGTTACCGGCTATGGGAGGGAACATGCCAAAGCAGGTTTGGCAAAAAACAACTGACTATGATAGTAGAAGGACAGGGAATGGGCTTTTGGACACGGGTTCGACTCCCGTCTAGTCCACTATAAAGGATTCGAGGGTGAGTCGAACCCGTTGGGTTCAGACTCCCGTCTAGTCCACTAAGGAAAAAGCTTGAAAATCCAGTATTTTCAAGCTTTTTCTTTTTGTAATTTAAGTTAAAAATGCCGTTTCAACCCGTTTTAAACCATTTAAAATCATAATAATTGGGGTCAAAAAATAAATGCCAATGTAGTTTAGATTAAGAATTGAGAAAGGATAATTTGTACAGTTTGAATCATGGGAATTGAAAATGAAATGGTGAGCAATCAATTAGATAATGGAACATTTATCAGCGTTGCCTGTAGATGGTTTACAAATAACATTTAAGGAGGAGGTGTCATATAAAATCAATGTCTTAAATGAGGATAGTGATAAATGCCTCTCTGACCTTTATTTATACCGCTTAAAGACATTTTTAATAAGTATTTGATGTTTTACTATGGCAAGACTAAAAATGCGATTTAGAGGCTTTAAAAGGGTATAGGAGTAGATATTTCACAACCGTAAAAAATAGGACAATATAAGTTTTCAAAATAACACCTTCTTTCTTAATTCTTCTACATTGCCTTTGAGGGACAGGATTGTATTGCCTTCATTTGTGTAGCCCTGTATAACATGTCTGCAATCTGGTTTACAATCTTGTTGTACTCGGCATATTCATCTGTTGTTAAAGATACATTTTCACCAAGATTGTTTATGCCTTTTGAAAGTTTCTCATATTTGTCTGCAAGTTCTTCAACAGTTTGTGCGTTGCTGTTTGCTTCAGATAATGCTGACTGGTAGGAGGACATTAGCTCGTCTACACGTTCTTTGCATTTTTCGGCTGAATGGATCAAGTTATCAATGCCTTTGACAGCAAACTCTAATCCTTTACTTATAGCCCACATGAGGAACATGTTGCCTACCGTTACAAGTGCTTGGAGTGCTACTTTACCTGCTTTTGCTGAGAAGAACATGGCATTTGTCGCATTTGCTAAGGCTTCTTCTGATAATATTAATCCGTTATTAGTTTCTATTAAATTATTCTCATCATCAAATAATGCTTGTGCAGATATACTGCTTGACAACATAGTTCTATACCATGCTGATTGTGAAGATACACTTTCTACACCAACCAAACGGTTATATTCTTTAATAAGAGAAAGATCATTTGAAGTAATTGCTGGCGAAATGCTATTAAATAACCCTTTTATTCCATTTGCGGATATAGCATTCTTTAAGTCTGCAAAGCTTCTGTTGAAAATACCAATTTTATTTATTGCACCGTTTAAATCTGTTGTTATTGTTTTGAATATCTTACTATGTTATACTAATAATAAATTAGTACAGAGCCAATGTGGAGTTAGCGTAATATATTATTGAGTCTTATTGCAGAGATGTGAAAATACCGCCTGAGTATACAGTTAATAATTTTATGAGAAAGTCAATTCTGCGTATAATTAATGCAAAAGAAAAGGGTTTTGATAGTATTGTTTTGGCAATAAAAACAGACACAGAGCAGACATATTATATTAATGATACAGAAGATGGCTTCAGTGTGATGAATGTGATTATTATTTTGATGCTCTGGATTCTATTGCAGAGGCATTATATAATGAGAAGATCATTGGACAGCCTGTTGAAATTCGTATTGAGTAGGCTTTGAAATGCTGTATTCATGAAAATATATTGATGCATTTATATGATGTGGAGGGCTTATGGATTCAGAAATACAAATAGCTTTGTTGGGAATTTTAGGTACATTGGGAGGAACGGTATTAGGGTGGTTTTTAAATAATTTGTCTCAACATGGAAAACTTAATATATTTATTTCGTCATGGAAAGACAAATTTGAGTACAATGAAACTGGATGTACGACATTAAGCTCAAGTATTGAACAAACTGAAGACTATTCATATAATGTATCATTTGATTTATACAATAGCAGTGGCGAGACAAAAATAATGAGGAATATTGAAATATTACCTGTTAATATTCCTCCTAAATCCATAATGCATATTGAATTACATAATTGGTTATCAAAAAGTGATGGAACGCTCGATAATATTTGGAATACAACACATATATATTTAAAGTATATAAATGAAAAAAATAGAAAAAAGAAAATTCTAATTAGAAAAGAAAAGTATAAAGATTATTTTATAAATCATATTATGCAGTAAATATTAAATGTGCAGTGAAAGGCTGGTTAAATTGGAGGTGGTTAAATGTCAGAGAAAAAAGTGTATGAAATTATGCATATGGATAGAAGAGTTGCAA
>CAMWUP010000104.1 GCA_947177465.1 uncultured Lachnospiraceae bacterium | reverse complement strand
CCCCCCCCGCGCCCGCCCCCCCCCCCCCCCCACCCCCACCCCCCCCGCCCCCCCCCCCCTCCCCCCCCCCCCCCCCGCCACCCCCCCCCACGCCACGGCGCATATCCTATTGATATCAGTCAGGACACAGCAAAGCTTCTCAGGCTTGCACAGCACAATGAGTACGAGGAGCATGACGACGTATATAAAAAATTTGCGCAGATTGCAAAAGAAGAAGGTTTTGCCGGTGTTGCCGCTTCCTTCCAGATGATTGCGGAAATCGAAAAAACCCATGGCGACCGCTTCGGTCTTTTTGCAGACTTACTGGAGCAGGATAAGCTCTTCGTATCCGACGTGGAAACAGCGTGGATGTGTCTGGAATGTGGTAATATCTACCGTGGCACCTCCGTTCCCGAGTTCTGCCCTGTCTGTCACCATGACCGAGGCTATTTTATCCGTCTTGAGCTTGCGCCCTATACCGGCGTAAACCTGCATTTTGCAAAGTAAAAAATTATTACGGCGTCCCCATTTTTATGAGGACGCCTTCTCTTTCTTTTGTTACAATCTATTCTGCCTGACCTTCGCCACCTGCATCTGTCGGCTCCGATTCCTGACCTTCATCACCCGCATCTGCCGGCTCTGACTCCTGATTGTCGCTCCCGTTATTCGCTGCTGCCTGAACCTTTAGGTAAACCAGTCTTCCCTTAGGGTCTGACACCTCACAGCCTTCCTTTATTTCATCCAGATAATCACTCATCGTATCGCCCAGAAGCGTATTTGCAATGGATACCTGCCACTCAGGACGCCCTTCGCCGATATAATAAAGCACAAAGGAAGTTCCCTCATGCACAAGAGAAACCGTATCGCCGGGCTTACGGTCTTCTGCGAAAATCCATTCACTGAAAACGCTGTTCAGAGAGTTTGACGTCACTTCTTTATAAAGACCATCTTCTGCCACACTGTAATTATCCTCGCTGTATTTTCTTACCAGCTCTATAAACGCGTCTTCCGTTGCACCTGCGGCATTATACTCTGCCAGAATATCCTCTCCGTTACCGGTCGTCGTCGCAATAACGCGAACGTCAGCCGTGACAGCATCGTCAAGATATCTCTTTCCGAACTGCAGCACATAGTACTTGTGGCTGTCCGCATCCTCAATAACCGTGGTGTCTCCTTCTTTTCTTGCTTCATCAAACAGCCAGTCTCTATACTTTGACGAAATAGAGGATTGTAACATTCCGTTGTGTTCCGCACCCTCCTCATCAATCACGAGCAGGGCCGCATCTGCTTCCTCCTTGGCGGCATCCATTGCTGCCTGAATTTCTTCCTCTGTAGGCTCGATGGTATTTACATTGCCATCACCATCTGTCACCGTCTGCGCTGCCGGAATTTCCGCACTGATCTCCGTCAGCTTATAATCCACACTGTCATAGCTTGCTTTATTTTCGTCATAATATGCCTGAATCTCATCTGCCGAAGCTGCCCTCTCCTCTGCCACATGCCTGTAATAAGCAGAAGCCAGATAGCCCTCCTCCACATAAGGCTTTAGTCCGGAAACCGTCGAATACCTTCCGAAAGTCAGCTTATAATATCGGTTAAGCGATTCGCCCGCCGCAGCCGCAGCAGTCCTTGCAGACTCCTCAAAAGTTTCATACTCTTTGGAGGTATCATAGGTAAATCCCGCTGCCTGCGCCGCATCAATCAGAGCCTTATTCTGCCGGATAGTGTCCACGGCAAGCTGTTCAAAATAGTCCTTCCATGACATGGTGTCGCTGTATGCCTGCGCTGCAAAATCTCCGCTTGCATTAAAGCCCATATAGGACAGATAAGTCCCATAAGTATTGATATAGTCGCTGCTTGCAAGATTATAGTAGTAGTCAAATTCAACCCTTGTAATATCATGTCCGCCCACTGTGATGTAAGCTGAATGTCTGGCAATATAATTTCTAACCGGTATGGAAGCCAGTCCGATTACAATGGCGGCGAGAACAACAATACCTGCAACACGGCTTATCATTTTTCTCTTTTTCGCCTTTTGCTCTTCTTCCTTTCTTCTTTGTACCTTTCTATCGTACCTAGTCACAACCTTCTGCGATGCTTCGTTTTGTGATTTTGCTTTCTCTGACATGGTGTATCTCCTTCCTTTTCCTGCGCCGACGCAGTACAAGCCGCCACGCGCTTTACCATTATAATCTATCTTTCAAAGAAAAGGTAGTCTTTTCACGCAATTTTCATAAAAAATTTTTCCTAATCCATTTCCATCAGATAAAGCCGCACCCTGTTTTCTATCGTATCGCTGATTTCTTCTATACTTTTATCGCCCGCAAGATAATACTCTGCTTCCTCCTCCACGATACCCAGAATGTACTCCGTATGCGTCGGACTCAACTTTCCTCTTTCAATCCATGCAAGGCAATCCGCTATGCTTTCATCCGTGACATAAATCTCCTCTCTTGTATACATGTCATAGGCAAACACAGTCTCTTTGTCCACATTATCTACAGCCTCTCGAAATATCTTTTTATCTACGGGAAAAGCATTTTCTGCAATCTGCCTCTGCACTTCCTCGCTCAGAAGATATTGAATAAAAGCCCATGCACCTTCTTTATTCTGTGAAGAGGCGTTTATGGCAATTGTTTCTGCGCTTATGCGTGACACCATCCCCTCATCTGACGGATATCCTACTGCCACCATGCCCCTGCTGTGCGCCTCCGACTCCATTTTTGCAAATTCATATAAACTGCGCACGGACATAAACATGCTTGCAATCTCTTCATCGCCTTTATTGCGTTCCGTCACGCCATACCTGCCTGAAACCCGCAAAAGCTGCTCCCAGAGCTCCCCGCTAAAATCGCAGGTTTTATTCTCCCAGTCCACCATGCCGAAAAGGTCGTCTGACACATGCAGAAAGAACCATAAAACTGTACTGGGACCATACCCAAAAGTTGAACTCAGAACCGCATTGCCTTCATAAGCTTCCATGTTGTCCAGTATTTCTTCCAGATTTGTATTCTGCGCATCTTCCACAAAATCTTCCCTAATATAAAAAACATCAAAAAGCATCCGGCTGCCGACCGCATATATTCCTGTCTCCATACCCCAATTACTTACCGCTGCCGGAAAGTAATTGTCCACGCTGATACCGCTCTCCTGAAAATAGGGCTCCAGATTTTCCAGCGCGCCCTTTTCCGCCAGACTCGACATACTCTGCACCGCTGATGGACTTATCAGGTCCGGTCCCTTCCCCGTCGCAATCTCCATGCTGTTTCGGTTTTGATAGTCTGCCCAGTACATATCCCCACGCTCCTCTAAAACCACATAATATTCCTTATTATTCTTGTTAAATTGTGCAATCAACTGCTTTTCCTCAGCAGTTGCCATTGACGTTCTGTAGGTCAGCAGAATTTTTCCGGTTGCTTCCGGATTGATTTTACAGAGACTTTCCATAAAAAACTTTCCATCTCTGTCTGATTGCAGCTGTTCCAGCTTTCCTTCTTCCGACAGTCTGAAAGCACAAGGCGATTTTTGTTCCGCTCCTGTTACATAACTCGTCCCCGCCCACTTCATATGCCATACCTTTTCACCGTTCTCCATATTCAAATCATATACGCCCTGCCATGTCATAATCAGAATGTCTGCTTCATATCCTTCCGATAAGGCAAGAAAATCCTGTACTCCCACCCTGTTTGTCAATGCTCTTTTCTCTTTGTCCAGCGTCAAAACCATGTATCCGCTGCCCTGCATATTCCTTACTAATAGCGCAATATCTCCGCCTCTTGTGCCGCATACTCCATCAATTGCGCCTCCCGCATCCAGCCTGTATACTTGTTGTCCGCTCATATCCAGCACTGTAAGGGCTTCTTTCTGACAGACATAAAAATTTTCCGAATCCCGATACCACTTTGTTAACAGTGTAAGATATTCCTCCGGTACCCCTTCTAAAAGCAGTTCCTCCTCCCCGTCCGCCACATGGTAACAAAACAATTGTCCCTCTTCATTACCATAAAAGCATATACCCGCTCCCTGATAGTACTGTGCCGACAGAAAATTTTCGCCTTCCTCGACTGAAAACGCCATCTCCTCAGATGTCAGTTCCAAATCGTATTTCCAATAGGAGGTCTCATACTCTTTCGGTACAGTCTCTGAACCATCTTCCACATTTCCCTGACTACCCTCATTACTCACGGCATTGGTTTCTCCGTTCCCCTCCGTGCTTACGCCGCTTTGAACAGTGCTGCCTGATGAACCCCGACCACTCTCTTTGCCTGCACATCCTGTAAGCAGCATTGAAATTACCAACAAAACAGATATCCAACATTTTCTTTTCATACGCCATTTCCTTTTCCTACTTACTATTTTCCTGATTAAAGAAAGCGAAGCAGCTAAACAAGCCGCTCCGCTCCTTATCAATGCTTAATAGAATGTGTTATGCCGACTCTCTCCTGCCAATCGCTGATAATATATCCACAACCACTGCATATTACCCGCATCGGCTGATATGTTTCTGTTACCGTACATTCCACCAAAATGGGGTCACCATTCGGTTTATATGCCACAAGAGCCGGATGTGTATATGTACCTGTCTTTTCTGTATCATACGTAATCGTGTAAGTACCCACGTTATGACGACAATCCTCTTTATTTGCCGCCGCTGCCTGCAACCCAATACTTCCTAACAAAACCATTACCAATGCTATCATTGTAATTACTTTTTTCATTACTGGTTTCCCTCCTCTTTTTCCGCAAATGCAGCTATTAGAATATTATGATTGTACTAATTCCATCAAGCTTTGTCAATGCACTTGACAACTCTGACGCCTTCCCAAATCAGCCTCATCCCGCCTTTTCCGCCTGTCATTCCAAATGATTCACCTGTCCCATAAACAAAATCATTCCCGTCCTTGTATCCTGAATCACATAAATAAACGGATGGTCCGCTACAAAAACAATCGGTTCTTCCTCTATTGGAGCGGCGGCATCATTGGTCACAATGGTTGTCACGGCTGCCGCCTTGGTTCCCTGTTCATCCACTTCAATTTTTGCCTTGTGCAGCACCTGCGATACATACAAATCCTCTGCTATTTTATCAAAGTCCGCCCCCTGTACGTCAAAAGCTGTTTTCATCCCCATAGCCTGCAAAATCTCATTCAGTCCGTCTATTTCCTGTTCCATGGTAAACTTCGGAATCACCAGACGGGTGATTTTCTCTTTGGGCGCATTGTCCAGACTATCAAGCAGGGCTTCCTTCTCCTCTATGCTGAGCGCGCCAAACAAAGAAGCAATCTCCCCTCTTCCGTCATGCAGAAATATCTTCATGACAAGCGGAGAATCCTTGTAGGGCAACGCAATTCCTTTTATAACGGCTCCCGCCGTCACTTCCGATTCTATATAGGCATAATATTCCCCATATTGATGCATCATCTCAATTTCGTTTCCACCCGTGGTTCCGACAAAAACCTCCTTAAAGGTATCCTCTTCCATAAAAGGCGTTTCCCATTTTCCTTCAAAATACACAGCATTCATCAGTAGCATTGCCGCGTTGATGGGAAGCTCCCGCAGCACCTCCTGTATCATGCCCTTCGTATTGTCCTCCGCCCATTTGTTTATCTTCGCCACGGCTTCCTGTGGATTCCCCAAAAAATCCTCCTCATACAGTTCACTTTTATAAAATTCCTCTGCCGGTTTCAAAAAATCTGCTTCTATTCCTTCCGACCACTCTTTTCCTTCCCGCATCCAGATAGAATTTGCCGTCAGTACAAAGGTTTCATCCTGCCACTGTGTTTCCAGATAAGCACGCATGGCGTTGTTCCACGCCTCTATGTCTGTGATTCCCAAAAGCGCATCCAGTTCCACCTTTGTCTCAGAACCTGCACCCAGATTTAAAAGCGACAAGGCGCTGCACAGACTGTAAGGAGAAAAGAAAACATTTTCCTCTCCCTCAAGACGTTCAAACAACTGATAAGAAAAACCATTCACACCACTTCTGAGCATCTCCATTTCTTCTCCGTCATATTGCACGGTTCCGCCCGCTTCTTCCTTTCCACCCTTCGGCAAATCCGGCGTATCTGCAGCAGTACCTTGCTGCGGCTCTGAAGCGTCCGCAGGTTCACCCTGCTGCGGTTTTCCGCATCCGATTATCCCTGTAAGCATACAAATCATAAGTAACAGCGCACATTTTCTCTTCTTCATAGAAACCTCCCTTATTTCCATACAGATATTATCCTTTTACTCCAGGCTGCTTACCCTGCCCATAAACAGAATCATTCCCGTTCTTGTATCCTGAATCACATAGATAAACGGTCTGTCCGCCTCAAAAACAACCGGTATTTTCTCTTCCACCATCGCACATCCCGCCGCCTCTGCCACCGTCACAGCCGCCGCTTTTGTCCCCTGCTCGTCTACCTCGATTTTTGCCTTATGCAGCACCTGCGTTACATACAAATCCTCCGCTATCCTGTCAAAATCCGCCGTCCCTTCAAAGGCTTCCTTCATGCCCATAGCCTGCAGTATTTCTGTTAAGCCCTTGATTTCCCGTTCCATGGTAAATTTGGGAATTACCAGCCGGTCGATTTCTTTTTCGTCCACATCGTCCAAGCTGTCAAGAAGCGCCTCTTTTTCTGCAGCATCAAGCGCTGCAAACAAAGCCTCTATGTCCCCGCCGTCAGGATTCTTTGAGATATCGGGAATGAATAGCTTCATAACAAGCGGTGAATCCTTATAGGGAATGGCAATTCCCTTCATACCGTCAGACTCTATATATGCATAGTACTCTCCGTACTGATGCATCATATCCACGCTTTTATCCCCGCTGTTACCGTGGAATGTCTCTTCATAAGTACTCTCCTCCTCAAAAGGAATCTCCCATTTCCCTTCAAAATACACAGCATTTGTCAATATCATTGCCGTCTCAGGTGGAAGCTCAGAAATCACCTGCGGTATCATGCCATTGGTATTTTCATCAGCCCAGCCGTTTATCTTTGCAATTGCATCCGCCGGATTTCCTTGAAAATCCGCCTCATACAGTTCACTTTTGAAGAATTCCTCTGCCGGACTCAAAAAGTCTGTCTCTATATTTTCCGCCCAGTCTCTCCCCTGCTGCATCCAGATAGAATTAGCCGTCAGAACAAAAGTCTCGTCTGACCAGTTTGTAGCAAGATATTCCTGCATCGCTCTGCTCCACGC
>CAMWUP010000103.1 GCA_947177465.1 uncultured Lachnospiraceae bacterium | reverse complement strand
GGCTGGCGCCGCCGAGAAGCTGCACCATAAAAGCAATACAGACGGCGCAGCCTGCGTATACGCCGCCGATACAGAACGCCTTTGCCAAAGGCGGAAGCTTTTTGGCAAAGCGCAGTATGGCATAGGCAATAAAGCCCAGAACCGCGATGACAAGCAGCGTTGGCATATGTGTGCTATTGAAGGGCTCATGCACGCTGGCAGAGCCATATAGATTTATCGGTGTGGCGAAATCTGGCAAATCCCAAAGCCACCATCCAAGAAGCATATAAACCAGTCCGATGGAAAAGGAAACAGCTTCTAAAACAAGCTTCTGCTTACGTCTGCACAAATTGATAATATCCAAAATGATGAGGACGGGGGGCGGCAGAAAGAGTATGCCTAAGAGTATGGTTGCATTGTTAATCATGTATTCCGTAACCTGCCTTTCTGAAAGGAAACGCTTTCATTTTGGGCGTCTGCGCAAAAAGCGCTTCCGCATGGAGGATTAAAAGCCGCGTTTTTTCAGTCCGGCAAAAAGCAGAACATAAAATTCGCTGACGTCAAAGCCCTTTATATTTTTATGTGTCAAATCAATCATGTCGCCGTGGGAAATGCCCTTTCTGCCGGCGCTCAAAAGTCCCATATAATTGCTCCATACGGCGGAGGAGACGCTAACCAGACCATCATTGTCTCCCTCGTATTTTTTGCTGAGGAGATACCCCAGATTTAAGGGAAAACAGGCGCTTCGCGCAGAGCGCATCTTTGAAGTGACACTTTGGTAAAAAACATCGGGCATGTCCGGAGTTTCTATGTTAAAAACGGTGCAGGAGGCGGCGGTAAGGTCCTGCACACCCGCAAGAAAATCGGGAGTGCTGTCACCAAGCCTGCGAAACAGGGCATTGTAGCGGGATGCAACAAAGCAAATCAGCCATTGCGGAAGGGAAGAGAGCAGCGCATCCGCAAACTGGCAGCCGCGATGCGGCGTGTTCACGGTAGTCAGGGACGCTACATAGGGAGCCATACCGAGACGGCTGATGGCATATCTCGCATCCAGACCGCCCTTGGAATGGGCGATAATGTTGACTTTTTCGGCGCCTGTCTCGGAGAGAACCCGAAGAAGCTCTGCCTTTAATTCTGCCGCGCTGTCCGCGATAGAGAGAGAGGACTGCTGCCTGCCGTAGAAAACCGCTGCGCCGTTGCGCTTTAAGGCGCGTGGGATGCGTCCCCAGTAATTAAGATACTGCCAATCCCTGAAAAAGATGCCATGTACCATGAGTACGGGATAGCGTGTCTGGCATATGCAGCTTTCAACCCGCGCCGAATCTAACAAATACCGGTTTTTTTCGTAGAGGAGCTCCCTTCTTACTATGGCACACCACTTGACAAAAAGGACAAGGTTGAGGGGAGGAAGCCACCAGAAGAGAAGCATCAGCACGCGCAGCGCGACGCCGAGCTGCGAGGAGCAGAAGGCGGTCCGCCAGAAGCCGTTCATGTAGTGAATAAAAAGGAATATACCTGCCATAAGAGCATTTATCATAAGCATGATAAGAAGTCCCCGCTCTGAATCAGGGGTATTTCTTTGGATAACTGCCAGTGGGGAATATTTCGTAATACAGAAAAAGCACAGATATCCCAACAGCTCCGCAAACAGGCAGAAGGCGGAGGTCACAATCAGCTCATAGCCGCCTGCAAGTACCTGAAGCCGCATTTTCAGCCCCTTTTCGCAGCAGGGGAGGATTTCCGTGATAAGATAAAGAAGTCCCACGACTATCCACAGGAAGAAGCCGTAGAAAAGCCTGCTTAAAAGAAAACCGCTGCTCTTGGTGAGCAGGTCTGAAAGCAGTACAATATTCATCATCATCAGGACACAGATGCAGTTGCATGTCCTACGTAAAAATTTTATCATAATGTATCCGTTTCAAAGCGCCTGCGCGGTGCAAATTTCAGATTTAGCCGGTAGAAACGTGCACCGATGGCGCACGTTTCTACCTGTCTCCACTCTTTGCAAACAGTATATCACTTTTGCTACTCGAATACCACTGTTTTATCCAAGTATTCGGTTTTTACCACGATATATGGATGGGAAGGAGAGGTGCCTACCCTGTCTTCGGGGGAAGGACCAAGGAGGCTGGTACTTATGTAGATGGAACTGTCCGTCAGGTATAAATCGTTGACGGTGATGCTGTATCCGCCGGTAGCCTGTTCGCCGTAGCCCACGCAGATATACAGGTATTCGTTATCCGTGTAGGTAATTTTGAACTCGCTATTCTGCCGCTCTGCAATCAGTGCTTTCAGTTCATCAGGCAGCCGCTCCTCACTGATAACGGTAAATTCCAGGTCGCGGAGTCTGGTGGTTTCGCTTGTGCCTATGCCGCAGCCGCCCGTCATAAGGGCAAAGAGCAGCAGAATGGCAGTAATCGGAAAAAGAAGCTTTATTCTGTTTTTTTTCATACACATCACATTTTTGGAATTTATACAATTTTATGAGGGGAAAATACGTAGTATGCACAGAAAAGCAGAGTGTGGTATACTCTTGGTAGAAAATTGAAATAACATGTTTAAGAAAGGATAAGTCATGCTTTTAATTGCAAATGTTTATGTAATGAATCCCGCCACAGGTGAGGAAGGATATAGTGATATTCTGATAAAAGACGGACGTATTATGAAAATAGGGGAGAGCCTGTACGATGAGATGACAAAGAACGGTAAGGCGGAAGGGATGCAGGTGATAGATGCGACAGGACTTGTGGCAGCGCCGGGACTTGTGGATGTACATGTCCATTTCAGGGACCCGGGCTTTACCCATAAGGAAGACATAGAAACCGGAGCAAAGGCGGCACTGAAGGGCGGCTATACAACCGTGGTGCTGATGGCAAATACCAAGCCGGTGGTGGACAGTGAAGAGACGCTTGCCTATGTGCTGGGCAAAGGAAAAGAGACGGGACTGCATGTGGAGACCTGTGCTGCCGTAACGTGCGGGATGCAGGGCGGTGCATTGGTGGATATGGAGCAGCTTCACAAAGCGGGTGCGGCAGGTTTTACGGACGACGGGATTCCCCTTTTGTCCGTGGAAACCGTGCGAAGCGCCATGCAGGAGGGAAAGCGGCTCGGCGTGCCCGTCAGCTTTCATGAGGAAAATCCGGCTTTTATAGAAAATAACGGCATCAACGCAGGTGCAGCGTCCGCCCATTATCAGGTAGGCGGCTCTAAGCGTGAGGCGGAAATCGATTTGGTGCGGCGTGATTTGGCGATTGCCCTGGAGACGGGCGCCTGCATTGATATACAACACATCAGCACAAAAGAAGCGGTGGAACTGGTCAGACAGGCAAAAGCGAAAGGCGGCGATATCCACGCGGAGGCGACGCCGCATCATTTCACCCTGACGGAGGAAGCCGTAATACAGTACGGCACGCTGGCGAAAATGAACCCGCCCCTCAGGGAGGAAAGCGACCGTATGGCAATCATCGAAGGACTGCAGGACGGAACCATCGACTTGATTGCAACGGACCATGCCCCCCACAGCCGCGAGGAAAAGGCGCGTCCCATCACGGAAGCCCCCAGCGGTATCATCGGGCTGGAGACCGCGCTTGCGCTGGGAATCACCTACCTTGTGGACACAGGCTACCTCTCCTTGATGTCCCTCCTTGAAAAGATGACCATTAATCCCGCCCGCATGTACCATTTTGATGCTGGCTGTCTCGCCGAGGGCGCTCCCGCAGACATTGTTCTTTTCGACCCGCAGGAGAGCTTTACCGTTGACGGGTTTGCGTCCAAGTCGGATAACAGTCCGTTTCTGGGGTGGAGGTTGAAGGGAAAGGTGAAGTATACGATTTGCGGCGGGGAGGTTAGGTATGAGGAGTGAAGGTAAAACGAGGTGAAAACAACAGGACTATAAATTTGCAACAGATTAAAGGGTAGGAAAATAAAACGAATAGGAGGATAGGCAATGTTTGATTATGGAAATGCAAATGAAAGTCAGAAACAAGCGATTTCTGCGGCTGATGGACCAGTACTTATAACAGCAGGACCAGGTACGGGTAAAACATATACCTTGGTGCAACGTACACTTTTTTTGATTCAAGAATGTGGTGTTAGTCCGGAAAATATTTTTATTGCTACATTTACTGAGAAGGCGGCAAAGGAACTTATCACGCGAATTACAAATGAATTGGCGAGTCAAGATATAGTTGTAAACATTAATGAGATGTATATTGGTACTTTTCATTCGCTTTGCTTGCGGATGCTGAAGGAACATTTAGAGTATACTCGTCTTAAAAGGAATTATAGGTTGCTTGATACTTTTGACCAGA
Source organism: uncultured Lachnospiraceae bacterium (assembly GCA_947177465.1). Taxonomy (GTDB): domain Bacteria; phylum Bacillota; class Clostridia; order Lachnospirales; family Lachnospiraceae; genus Acetatifactor. The sequence continues at coordinate 2,885 of CAMWUP010000103.1, read as the reverse complement.
AATATACGGTGTTTCAGAATATCCGCGATTTTCGTAATGTTGAAGGGTTTGATTCGATTTTTTCAAATGGCGGGGCATGGCGGCAATCAGAGGATATATGCAATTATGTCAATAATCTCTCGGAAGAGTTGGTAAGTCCGGAAGAATTACAGCATGATGATGAAGCAAAAATTATTGCATTAGGTAAGGTGTTGGAAGTATACCAGAAAATGCTAAACGAAAATAATCTTATGGATTTTTCGTCCATACAAACAGAAGCATATAGGCTGCTTACAGAGAATCAGGACATTCTTAAGGAAATGCAGGAAAAAATTACCCATATTATGGTGGATGAATATCAAGATACAAATTATATTCAGGAACGACTTGTATTTCTTCTGGCAGGAGAGCGAAAGAATATTTGTGTAGTAGGAGATGACGATCAGGGACTTTATCGGTTTCGCGGTGCCACAATAAGAAATATTTTGGAGTTTCCAAAGAAGTTTGCCGATGGTGAATGTAGAATGATAAAGTTGGTTGTTAATTATCGCTCTAATAGTGATATTGTTGATTTTTATAATGAATGGATGAATACAACGAATGGTACAAAATTTAAGTTTAGTTGGGGGCAGTTTCGCTATAATAAAAGGATAGAACCCTATAAAAAAACTATGTTAGATAGTCCTGCTGTTGTTAAACTTGCTGGAATAGAAGATGAAGATGAGTGGCATAAGAAAATTCTGACTTTTATTACAGACTTAAAGAAATCCGGAAAACTAAAAGATTACAATCAGATTGCATTTCTTTTTAATTCAGTCAAACATCGGCGTGTGACGGCGCTTGCCCGCTTTTTGGAAGAAAATCATATCAATGTTTATTCACCACGTTCAGATATGTTTTTTGAGCGTGATGAAATACGGATTGCACTTGGATGCTTTATGCTGATGTTTCCAAGATATGTACAGGGATTGGAGAATGGAGATTATATTTTTTTGCAGCAGGAACATATAACTTATTATCGAAATTGTATTGTGATGGCAAACGAATATGTCACAAAGCCGGAAAATAAAGAGTTTTTAAGATGGCTGCGCAATCGGGGCAAAATACATATTGGTTTACAGGGAACTACGGATTATGCTTATTCAGGATTGCTGTATCAAATGTTTGAATTTGAGCCGTTTGCTACGATTTTAGATGTAGAACTGGATGCCGGTGTTGTTGATGTGCGTCCATCGCGGAATTTAGCAAAGTTGACACAGATTATAAATAAATTTGAATATCTGCATAGGGTGGATGTCTTAAACGGAATATACATTAACATTAACACAGAGCGTCTATTCAATTTGTATTTGCGGCTGATTTATGACGGGGGTATTTCAGAATATGAAGATGATGCAGAGTATGCACCAAGCGGCTGTGTTTCATTTCTTACAATTCATCAATCAAAAGGAATGGAATTTCCGATTGTCTTTGTTGACTCTTTAGGAAATGTACCTCGCAAACAGTCCAATGACCTTATGCTGTTAATAGAAGAAAGATACTTTAAGCGGTCTGCTTTTGAACCCTATGATAGGATAAAATTCTTTGATTTTTGGAGACTTTATTATACGGCTTTTTTGAGAGCACAGGATTTATTGATTCTTACTTGCAATGAGGATAATCGGACACCAAGTAATTATTTCAAAGAAGTTTATCGGGAATTACAAAGTGTAGAAAATTCTGCCTTTAATATATCAGAATTTGAATTTAAAGAGATAAAGGATGTAAATATCAAACAGAAATTTTCTTTTACATCACATATAACAGTTTATGAAACCTGTGCATTGCAGTATAAGTTTTATAAAGAACTGGAATTTGCCCCTGTTAGGGAAAACGCTATGTTGTTTGGTACCTTAGTGCATGAGACAATAGAAGATGTGCATAGAGCGGCATTGCGGAAGGAAGAGGCGGCGATTACGCAGGAGAATGTTACTGATTGGTTTGAAGCAAACTATGTTTCACTGACAAAAACAGAACATACTTATCTTGCAGAGCCTCAAAAGACCGCGGCATTGAAGCAGGTACTTCGATATATAGAGCGTCAGAATGGAGATTGGAGTGCTATTCAGCAGGCGGAAGTAGATGTTAGTCTGGTGAAACCGGATTATATCATTGAAGGCAAAATTGACCTTGTCAAAGGAGAAAATGGTACTGTAGAAATCATAGATTTTAAATCTGAAAAAAAGCCGGATATGGTCACAATGGCACAGAAAATTGAACAGTATCGCAAACAACTGCATATCTATGCATATCTTATCGAAGAGCGTACGGGACAAAAAGTAAGCAGGATGCATCTTTATTACACTGGGGAGGAAAACGGAGTACCAACAATTACTTTTTCCTATACAAAATCAGCTATAGAAGGTACAATGGAAGTGTTTGATGATACGGTGCATAAAATCATGAAGAAAGATTTTCATCGATGTGCTGATGATGCAAAAGTTTGTAGGGAATGCGATTTTCGACATTACTGTAAAAACAATTAAGAACAAATGAAAATGGAGGAATAAATGAATGGATGAACAACTTACTTTTGAATTTGAGCCCCGCCCAACAATAAAGGGATTTCCTGAACTTAGGTGGACGGGAAAAAGACCATATCGTTCCACACAATATTATCCTGCGCAGTTGAGAGAAACTTACGGAAAAGAACAAAATGGATGGATTAATAAGATATTTTGGGGAGATAATCTGCAGGTTATGAGCCATCTTCTAAAAGAATATAGGGGAAAGATTGACCTTATATATATTGACCCGCCGTTTGATAGTAAGGCCAATTATAAAAAGAAAATAGAAGTAAGAGGGTTAGGGAAAGCAGAATCAGATAGTTCAAGCTTTGAAGAGAAACAGTATGGGGATATATGGAC
>CAMWUP010000102.1 GCA_947177465.1 uncultured Lachnospiraceae bacterium | reverse complement strand
CAATATACCCAATCAGTTTATCATCTTCATAAACTGCAATATGGTAATACGATGCCATCAAAGGGTTTTTATACTCTCTTTCCATCCTGTTCCAGCCCACAGATTCACGTAAATCCGCCAATGCTTTTGCAGACACTTTTTCGTTGAATTTGTACATCATTATGTATGAATACCTCCTGTTTCATTGCAAAAATGCATCTCCGTCTTCTATCGTGTGGAAAGAAAAACATACTCCCTCTGCGCCACCTCGTCGTCGGGATAGGTCTTTAAATAATTGTCCAGCAAAACCGTCGCCTGCGTATATTCTCCCAAATGCTCATAAGCTATGATTTCGTTAAACTGTAAGGTCTGTATCATGCCGTTGTCAGGAATCTGCATAGCATTCTGAAAGGCTTCGAGCGCCAATGCATAATCCCCCTGTTTCATATAGCAAAGTCCGAGCTGGTTATAGATTTCGGCATTGCCCTCGTTTCTGTTCAAATAGCCTGTGTATACATTCGTAATCGCATAATTGTAATCCCCGGTCGCCTCGTAAGACATACCGAGATACAGATACGCATCCGCCGTGCCGCTGCTCTTTGCATCCTCCAAAAGAACCTGCGCCTGCTCATAATTTCCAAGATAGTAGTTGATGCAGCCCTTATCGAAAGCACCCATCTTTGCCGAACGCTCGGCAAGCGCCGTCTCCAAATATTCACGCCCCGGCTCTTTGTAACCATTTGCCGCCAGCACCTCGTAGACCTGTATCAGACGGGCAAAATCAGAAGGGTCCAGTCTGATTGCCGCATCAAAGTCTTCTTTTGCCGTCTCAAACTGCCCCTGTGAAAGTCTGGCGTTACCGCGCAGATAGTAGGCGTCCGCCTCCCCGGGTCTCAGCGCTAAAATGGCGTTGTACACCGCTTCCGCATCCTGATATCTGCCAAGCTTCTGATAAGCCGCTGCCAGATAATAATTTACATCATAGTCCATATCCGTCACAATGCCATCGCTCAGAGAAAGGCATAAAAGCAGATTTTCCACCGCCGCCTCATAATCGGTCAGCCCGATGCAGGCAATCCCCCTGCCGCGCGCAATCAGTCTGGCGTCTTCCCCGCTTGCTTCCGCCGCTGTAAAGGAATCCAGCGCCGCGCTGTAATTCATGGCCGCAATATACTGCATCCCTTCCTCCACGCCGGAGCCTGCGCCCCGCTTTCCGCAGCCGGAAAATACTATCAGCAGCGTCGCCGTAATCAATTGTATCAAAAAGCGCCGTACACCGTTTTTGCGATTTAACCTTATCCCCATACCATTCCTCCCGCTTCATGGACTTAATCTTTTTTATCTTAGCATAATTTTGTCCACAATTCCACCCAAAAATCGCAATATACAGCCTCCCAAATACAATTACGGCGGACATAATTATGCCCGCCGCTTTTCGTCTGCTATATTATTTCTTGTTATTCTCCGAATACAGCCCTGTAATCCGCCTGAAACTTTTCGATTCCGGCGTCGGTCAACGGATGCTTTGTCATCTGCACGATAACGCTATAGGGTACGGTCGCGATATCTGCCCCTGCCAGCGCGCAGTCCGTAACATGAATCGGATTGCGGATGCTTGCCGCGATAATCTGGGTATCTAAATCCGTCACCGCAAAGATATCGGAAATTTCACGGATTAAATCCACGCCGCGCACGCTGATGTCGTCGAGTCTGCCAAGGAACGGAGAAACATAGGTAGCGCCCGCTCTTGCTGCAAGAAGCGCCTGATTTGCCGAGAAGATAAGGGTAACGTTGGTCTTGATGCCCTCTGCGCTCAGCACCTTGCACGCCTTTAAGCCTTCCACGGTCATAGGGATTTTTACCACCATATTGGGATGGATTTTCGCAATGGCACGTCCCTCTGCAATCATGCCTTCCGCATCCACTGTCGTCGCTTTCACCTCGCCGCTGATGGGACCGTCCACGATGGAAGCAATCTCTGCAATGACTTCCTCAAATACGCGGCCTTCCTTTGCTATCAGGGACGGATTGGTGGTAACGCCGCAGATAACACCCATATCATTTGCTTTTTTAATGTCCTCAATGTTTGCCGTATCGATGAAAAATCTCATAAGTTCTCTCCTCTTTGGATATCATTTTTGGAAACAAGTCCTAATTCATTATATGCCAGAGAAAGGGGGATAACAAGAGAGAATTTTATTTTTTCGGCAAAATCATTTATTTCACTAAAAATACATTATTTTATCTTTCACGGAACGTACCGCAGGCGGTCTCGCGACAGTCGCAGGCGCCGCATCCCTTGATGTCTACATGCTCCGCCGTACACTTGTAATCCTCGTTATGGACACAGTCCGTCGCTTCACAGTCAATACTGATGATGCGGCTCGGATGCTCTAAGGAGCTTGTATAAGCGCCGTCCCTGCGCTGCACAAAGCTCTCACAGCAGGTATCCTCGTCCCTGTGCGCCCGCTCTCCGCCGACACAAATATCGCCCTTACAGCAATAACACTGATTATTATAGGTACAATTTTCTACACTGCAGCATAATTCAGCCATAGTAAGTCCTCCTTTTTTATTCGTCAGACTTAGTATGGCTGATTAATACGGCGTTTATTCACCGTCAATGCTATTTGTTTTCTTCCTGTACCTCTTCCTTACGGATTGCCTTGGTGCGGATTTCCTCTAAAATATCCTTCATAAATACATCCAGCGTTTTCTGCCCTTCATCGCCGAGGAAACGACTCCTTACGGAAACAAGGTTTTCTTCCTCTTCCTTCTGTCCGACAACGAGCATGTAAGGCACCTTTGCCAGTCTGGTTTCACGAATTTTATAACCGATTTTTTCCGAGCGGTTATCTACCGTCGCCAAAATACCGTTTTCTTTTAAAGTATCCGCTACCTTTGCCGCATATGCCGCATATTTTTCGGAAATGGGAAGCACGCGCACCTGCTCGGGGCAGAGCCATGTAGGGAATTTGCCGGCGAATTTTTCCGTCAGCCACGCCAGCGTTCTCTCATAGCAGCCCATGGAGGTTCTGTGGATAATATAAGGACGCTGCTTTTCGCCGTTCTGGTCGATGTAGTACATGTCAAACTGCTCTGCAAGCAAAGCGTCCCACTGAATGGTAATCATGGTGTCTTCCTTGCCGTACACATTCTTCGCCTGAATATCCACCTTGGGACCATAGAATGCAGCTTCTCCTACTGCCTCGTAGAAGGGAATCTCCAACTCCTTGAGCACGCTTCTGATATGTCCTTCCGTTTCCTCCCAGACCTCAGCCTCACCGATATATTTGTCCTTATTTTCAGGGTCCCATTTGGAAAGCCTGTAGGTCACGTCCTCCTCCACGCCAAGCGTTTTCAGACAGTACCTTGCAAGAGCAATACAATCCTTAAATTCCTGCACCATCTGGTCCGGTCTGACAATCAGATGTCCTTCGGATATGGTAAACTGGCGGACACGGGTCAGTCCGTGCATCTCGCCGGAGTCCTCGTTGCGGAACAGCGTGGAAGTCTCGCCATAGCGCAGGGGCAAATCCCTGTAGGATTTCTGGCTTGCCTTATAGACATAGTACTGGAACGGGCAGGTCATCGGACGCAGGGCAAATACTTCCTTGTCCTTTTCCTCATCTCCTAACACAAACATGCCGTCCGTGTAATGGTCCCAGTGTCCGGAAATTTTATACAAATCGCTCTTTGCCATAAGCGGCGTCTTGGTCCGCAGATATCCTCTTTTTTCCTCCTCGTCCTCAATCCAGCGCTGCATGGTCTGTATCATCTTGGCGCCCTTCGGCATAAGCAGCGGAAGTCCCTGTCCAATCACATCCACCGTGGTAAACAGCTCCATCTCTCGTCCCAGCTTGTTGTGGTCGCGGTTCTTGATATCCGCAAGATAAACCAGATATTCCTCAAGCTCTTCCTTTTTATGAAAAGCAGTACCGTAAATTCTCTGCAGCATGGGGTTTTCGGACTTGCCCCTCCAGTATGCACCGGAGGAAGAGGTCAGCTTAAATGCCTTAATACCCTTTGTGCTCATCAGATGGGGACCTGCGCACAAATCCACGAACTCTCCCTGACTGTAGAAGGAAATCACCGCGTCCTCCGGCAAATCTCGTATTAATTCCACCTTGTAAGGCTCGTTTTTCTCCTCCATGAATTTAATGGCTTCTTCTCTGGGAAGCGTAAATTTCTCCAGCTTTTTCCCTTCTTTTATGATTTTTTTCATTTCTGCTTCCAGTTTATCCAAATCCTCTCTGGAGAAAGGCTCATGATCAAAATCATAGTAGTAACCCGTATCGATTGACGGACCGATGGCAAGCTTCGTCTCCGGAAACAGCCTCTTTACCGCCTCCGCCAGCACATGGGACGCCGTATGACGCACCACCTGAAGCCCTTCCTTATCGTTTGCCGTCAGAATGCTCAAGGTGCAGTCCGTGTCGATAACCGTGCGCAAATCTTCCACCTTTCCGTTTATCTCGGCGGCACATGCCGCCCTTGCCAGCCCTTCGCTGATATCGAGCGCAATATCGTATGCGCTCATCGCCTGTGCATATTCCTTGACGGAACCGTCTTTTAACGTAATCTTCATTTTCTCTCCAATCTGCCTGCTTTAGCAGGCTCTCAAATCAATGCGGCTGTATATATTTCTTTCAGCCTTTACCTCATTTTTGCGCTTCCTCGTCTTCCAAATCAGAATTATGATAATGGTTTTCGTTGTTTCCATTGCAGCAGCCCATACTTACGCCCTTTGTCCAAGGCGCCAAAATCAAGCCGTAAATCACGCCTGCCAAAAACATAAGCCCGCCCAAAAACCACAAATCCCTCTTATTTACAATCGTTTCACCGCAAAACAGCTTCTGTGTTGTCTCTCTTACTTTTTCCATACCTGTTCCCTCCTTTTTTCCATTTCTGAACCGTGCTTATTGCTTTGTACCTGCGCTAACCTCTATGCCGGAGCGCTTTTAGCGCAGGCAACAGTCTTTTGTCCAAAATCCAGAAAGCTTTCCGGTAAGACAAAAAATCCCGTACACTACCAATGGTAATGCACGGGACGTAAATACGCGGTTCCACCCTGCTTGCCTGCGCTTATGCACAGACCTCTCATTTGTCCTTAACGCGGACTATACGGACCTGATTAGGGCCGCTCTGAGGTGGTCTTCAGATAAACTCTGCATGGACGCTCACACCACCGGACATGCCGGACGCCCTTCTCTGCTGCTTCGTGTTATCTTACTCTTCTCGTCATCGTTTTGCTATATTGCCGCTCGCACGGATATTTTTATAGTTGGTATTTTAACGCAATTTATGCGGTCTGTAAAGAGTTTTTTATTGACTTTCTGAACAGTATTCATTATTATGTTTATGAACACCGTTCAGAAAGGAAACGTTATGAGTGACAAGGAAAAGACCAAAAACCATATAATCGAAATTACCACTGCATTACTGAAAGAGTACAACGGCGACGCAAAAAAAATCACTTCACGCCTGATTGCAGAAAGGGCCCATATCGGATTAGGTTCCATTAATTATTTTTTTGGAAGCAAAGAAAATCTTATAACAGAATGTATACAAAGAACAATAAATAAAATGTTGACAGGATTTACGCCGGATATAAGAGATTTCACAAAGGCAGACGGTTTGTCTGATAAAGCCCGCTTGATATCCTGGGCAAGCCAGACCTTCGATTTTCTTTTTGAAAATCCGGCGATTGCCAATATATCCATATTAAGTGATATGCAAGGCTATGCGGCAGACAGCAATTCCGTTTATACACAAAGGGGGTTTTCTTTTGCCATCAGAAGTAAGCAAAAGGAAGAAACAAAAAAATTACTTGCCTTTATTCTTGTTTCCGCGATGCAGACCGCTTTTCTTGCCAAAAATGCAGCAAAAGAAATTTTAGGATATGATTTATATACCAAAACCGGACGTGATATATTTATTTTCGACACAGTTTCATTGCTTTTTCAGGGCATGGATAAGGAGGAGGACACTGTCAATGAAATATAATCTAAGAGTATGGTTTATTTTATCGCTGCGGTGTTTGCTGTTTATAGCTGCATTTTCTTTTTGCAGCATAATTACCCAAAAAGATTTAACAGAAATTACACATTGGTGGACAATACTTGCTTCTGTGATTAACATTGTCACAATCATCGTTTTATGGATTGTTTGCAAACGAAATCATATAACATATCCAGAAATGATACATTATCAAAAAAGCCCCAAAAGCATTTGCAGAGGATTTCTGTTTATTGTCACAATGCTGCTGACGGGTATGGGGGGAATGTATTTTGCCGGATGGCTTTGTTATGGTGCGTTTCCATATCTTGCACCGATGATGATAGCCCCTATCCCTCCCTGTCTTGCTATACTAAATATTTTTATACTCCCGCTTACGACGACAATCGCAGAGGACGGCGTATATTTAGGATACGGCGTGAATAGCTTCACATCAAAATGGGCGGCTATTCTTGTCCCCGCATTTTTCTACGCCCTGCAGCATAGCTTTATTCCTACGATATTTGACATGAAATTTATGGTCTATCGCTTTTTATCTTTTTTCCCTTTGACGATATGGATATGCCTCCAATACAATAAGGGAAGTTCTATTTCCCATATTATGGCAGGCCACTGGGTTTTGAATATCGCGACGACAATACAAATTGCAGTCACTTCCTTTCATCCCGAAGCCTATACCATGCTGCTATCTCAATCCGCTGTTTTTTAATACCTTCTCTAACAGCAGTACCACATCGCCTTCCTTAAGCAGCGTGGAACCCTGCGGACAAATATTTTTGTTTCCGCGCTTTACCATCACAACAAAAACCCTGCGGGAAATATCCAACTCCTTTATCCTGCTGCCAATCCAGCTATTGCCTGCCTCCAGACATACCTCCTCTATGCGGCACGCAAACCGTCCCCTGCTGACAGTACCGAGCAGCAGACTGTCGCCCTCCTCCAGCACCAGACCTTCGTGGGGCGTGTACACATCCTCTCCCCGAAGCACTACTGCGGTATAAAGTCCCTGCGGAAGCATGAGCTCCTTCAACGACAGTCCCACAAAGGAATGTCCGCTTGTAATATTCAGGGTGATAAAATCCGCGTCATGCCGTGAATAACCTCCCACTTTGATTTTCGTATAATACTCTACGAAACCCGCAGAAATAATACCTGTTGGAATAGCGACCATCCCCACCCCGGGCCGCGCGGGGGGAGTCGGGGGGAGCGGGCCCGGCGGGGTCGGGGCGGGGGGG